>JANYGY010000057.1 GCA_025362255.1 Planctomycetales bacterium | reverse complement strand
GATCGCAAACGCGAACATGCCATTGAGCCGATTGAGAAAGCCGAGGCCTTCTTTGAGGTACAGGCGCAGCAGCACCTCGGTGTCCGAGCCACTGCGGCAGGCATAGGGAGTGCCGCTCAGTTCCGCGGCCAATTCACGGTAATTGTAAATCTCTCCATTCTGCACCACCGCCACCAGACCATCGTCCGAGACGAACGGCTGGTGCCCGCCGGCGATATCGATGATCGATAGGCGCTGGTTGCCGATGCCGATTCCATCCTGGGCCCACCAGCCGGTGTCGTCGGGGCCACGATGGCGGATCACCGCCGCCATGCGCGCGAGCAGCTCGTTGTCGGTACCTGCGCCAAATGCTGCGACGATGCCGCACATCTCAGTTGCCCCCTTTGCCGGAAATCATGATGGAAAGTGTACGTAAGATGATCCGCACATCACCCGCTAGACGACGCACTTCATCGCGAGGCTCGGCATAGGCTAGGTCGAGCGCGGTGCGTTGCTCGGCGGTCGCCGCCGAGCGCAACGTCGCCTGCGCCAGACCGGTGATTCCGGGACGTACGCAGTTGCGTGAGTCCCATTCCTCGGCGGTGTATTCCTCACGCTGACGCATCACGTTGGGACGCGGGCCGACAAGGCTCATATCTCCGCGCACGACGTTGAGCAGTTGCGGCAATTCATCGAGACTGGTGCGCCGCAAAAACCGACCGACCCGAGTGATCCGCGGATCGCCGGCGGCGGTGAAGTGCGGGCCCATCTGCGGCGCATCCGCCCGCATCGAACGGAATTTGTACATCGTGAATGGCTGGCCACCCAGGCCGACCCGGCTCTGGCGAAACAGCGCGCCGCCGGGCGAGGTGAGGCAGACCGCGAGTGCGCAGATGAGCAGCATCGGCCAGACGAGGACCAATAGGATCAGGGACGCGATCAGATCGAAGCTGCGTTTCAACACGGCAGCGATTCCACATGCCGTTGCACGCAGGCTTGCAATTCGCGATGCTTGGCGGCGACGTCGGACTTACTCAAGGCAGCGGTTTCATCGACCAATCGCTGAATTTCTCCAGGCAGATCGGCACGCATGAAATCGGCGACGGTGGTCGCGCCTTGCGAAAACGCGCGCGCCAGGATCACCCGCGTCGAACCCAAGCGGACGTGCTCAGCCAAGACCAGGTGCGCGGGTACGATCCCTCCGCCGAGCGTCGCGATACCTCCGAAGCCGAACGGCAGACCGGCCGCGCGGACCACTCCAGTCATCTGTTCGAGCAGCCCGCTGGCGACGATCTCGAACATGAACTGAAGGCCGAGGCCAAGGTGCAGATCATTGAGTCCAATGTAGATCTCGCTGACCCCTGGCACGCGCACGATGCGATGCAGACGCACCATCGCCGCCGGAGTTTCGATCAAGGGGATCAGGCCGACCGAGGTCCCGACGAGTTCTGCCGCGGCCGCCGCGACTTCGCGCTCACTGGTGACCATCGGCAGCATCAGGTGATTGGCCCCAGCGCTGATTCCTGCACTGATTTCAGCAGCTGAGCCAGGGTGCCAGGGATTGATGCGCAGGAGGATGTCAGCCTTTGGCACGGCCGCGCGGATGCGCGCGACATCGCTGATCTGATGATCGCTGATCACCGTGCTGCGTCCGGCTTGACGTTCAGCTTTGCCGAGTCGTTCGATGTCGACCATGATCCGACCGACCCCGCTGGCGACCGCATAAGCGGCTACCTCAGGGTCGTTGGTGATCAGTTTGTGAACGAGCATAGGGGTGAGGGGCATCAGCGTTTGGCAAATTGGCGAAGGCCGGGAATCGCGGCGAGTCCCGCAGCCACCGCCACGGATCCCGCGACGACGGCGAGTGCAAGGCGCAGGATAGATCCATCGATCAACGGCGAAAGGAGGCACAGTCCGAGCGCGACGCCGGCAGCGATTGCGGAGGGCACGAGCACCCGCCAGGACAGGAGCCCGCGGTGGACGAGTAAGCCGCAACCAAGCGCGTACTGCGCCGCCGCAAGCCACGCCAAGCCGACCAAACCTCCGCTGCGCAGCACCGGCCAGCCCGCGGCGAGGAAACAGCCGACCCCGATGATGCCCACGATCAGCGGCGTACGGGTATCGCGACCGGCGGCGTACCACGCCTGCAACAAGGCCGTCAATCCGGCGAACGGCAGCCCGATCAGCAGGACCTGCACCAGCCCCGCGACCACCGCGCCATCGGCTGCCGGCAAGCGGAACGCCAGCTGCACCAGATCGGGGGCGAACCACGCGGCGACCACCGCGACGGCGGTGGCGCAGACCAGCACCACTTGTCCCCCGAGCTGCAAAAACTGCTTCGCGGCGATGACATCACCAGCTGCCAACAACTGCGAAAATCGCGGAAAAAGAGCGGTCGCGAACACCGTGATCAAGACCTGCAACGGCAACTCGAAGAGCTTTGTGGCATAGGTCCAACCAGCGATCGACCCGGCGCCGGCAAATGAGGCGAACCACCGCCCGGCGATGGGCAGCAGCATCAGTGCGGCACCCGCGATCAGAACTTGGACGTAGGCAACGGCGAGTGCGCGCTCAGGTAACCACGCTCCTCGCTCCCTCAAAAAGAGCCACTGCCACCGCCAGCGCCCGCCCGACCATCTCCACTCGGCGAACTGTCCGGCCAGACGCAGGAGCGCTCCTGCCACCATCGCCCAGGCGATCGCCGCTAGTACGCCCTGCCACACCACCAGCGCGACGATGATCGCGCCATTGAAGATCAGGGTGCCTAGCGCGGTGCTCGCAAAGCGTTCGCGCTCCTGCAATCCGGCACCCAGCACGGATGACAGCACGGTTATCGGCATGGCCCACAAGCCGATCGCGACCAGCGACGAGGTGTGCACGACCTGAACGGCGCTCATGCCCGGGGCCAGGGCCCGCACTAAAAACTCGGCTCCCCAAGTCGCCACAACGGTCAGCAAGAGCCCCATCGCCACTGCCACCACCGCGATCTGGGTGTGCAGGCGATCGACTCTTTCGCTGGCCGAACCAGCAAACGCCTCAGTCGATGGAGCACGACGCAATGCCGCCAAGGCCGGGATCAAGGCCGCGCCCATCGCCGACCCGATGAGCACATTCAACAGACTGTCGGGAATCGTCAGCACCAGCACCGCGACATCGGCGTCAGAGCCCAGGCCATAGCGTTGGGCGAGGATCGATTCGCGGACAAACCCGGCAAAACGCCCCAAGGCGATGCCGATCGACAGCCACAGACCAGCGCGAAGGACGCTCATCTGCAGGTAGGATTCGAGCAAAACAGTGCCCGTATCATCAGCGCTGGTGAACCCATCTGCATCTTCAGCTAAAAGTATCCCGGACCCCAGCCATGCACGCCCCACATGACCCAGCATCGCGAACACCATCTGGCAACCCGGCCCCCCTGCAGAATTTGCGACAGGCTCCCGATCCGTACCTTTGCCCCAACGCCGATGACCACCACCGCCACCCTCTCGCTGAAAGCCCTCGCCCGGCTGAAAAAACCGCGCACCCGTGGGGCTTTTGCCGCCATCGACGCGGCCCGCCGGCAACTCGGGCTGTTGGCGGTTTCCGACGCTCAAGGCCAGGCGCGGTTGTATTGGCTGGTCGATCTGACGACCCAGGTGATCGAGGATTCCCGATTTCTCGCCTTCGGCTCAGTCGCCAGCCATCCATTGATGGATGCGTTCAGTGAACTCGTGCGCGGGCGCACGGTCAGCGATGCTTGCGCGCTCACCATTGCCCAGGTCGACAGCCTGCTGCGGGATGATCCCTCGACCCCCAGCTGTCCGCCAGCCGACACCGACTTTCTCAGTGACCTGCAGAATCGGGCCCTCGCCGAGCTGCCCAACGTGCGGTTGTTGGAAAAGCCCGACGAAAAAGTGTCGTATCAGCGCAAACGCAAAGCCGACTGGACTCCAGCTGATGAGCAGTGGCTGCCTTTGTCCCTGCTGAAAAAGATCGGCATGATTGATGCGATCATCAGCGAGACGTTGCCGCGCCTCACTCATGCAGGCGTAGCCGCTGCGATCGAAGGTCTGCACGATGACTTCCATGTGGTCGTGACGTTCACCGGATTGGGGGTCGAACAGATACCGACCGTCTGCCAGATGCTGACCGATGCCGTACGCGGTCGTCTCCATGCGGGGATAACCATTGAGCCAGGAGCCCCAGCATGAGCGATGAACCGTACAAATACGGATTTTCAACCGCAGTAGAGGCAGTGACTCTGGGTCGCGGCTTGACCGAGGACACTGTGCGCGCGATCAGCGCAGCGCGCAACGAGCCTGCATTCCTCCTGAAATTCCGGCTCAAAGCGTTCGCACTCTTTCAGAAGATGAAGGAGCCCGAATGGGCCCACGTCACCTACCCGCCCATCGACTATCAGAACATCCAGTATTTCTCGGCCCATAAATCTGCTGCGAACAGCAAGCCGACCTATAACAGCATCGATGAAGTGCCGCCGGAGATCCTCGAGACCTTCGCCAAGCTCGGCATCCCGCTCGATGAACAGCGACGTCTGTCGGGAGTCGCGGTCGACGCAGTGTTCGATTCTGTCTCGATCGCCACCACCCATCAGCAGAAACTGTACGATGCAGGAGTGATCTTCTGTTCATTCTCCGAAGCGGTGCACCAGTTCCCGGCACTGATCGAACGCTGGCTCGGGTCGGTCGTGCCGGTGGCCGACAACTATTTCGCCGCCCTCAACAGTGCGGTGTTCAGTGATGGATCGTTCGTCTACATTCCTCCATTCACCCGCTGCCCGCTTGAGCTGTCGACTTATTTCAGAATCAACAATACCGATGCCGGACAATTCGAGCGGACCCTGATCATCGCCGATGAAGGCGCCTATGTCAGCTATCTCGAAGGCTGTACCGCCCCCCAATCGTCAAAACATCAACTGCATGCGGCAGTGGTCGAGCTGGTCACCCTTGATCGCGCCGAAATAAAATATTCAACGGTTCAGAACTGGTATGCCGGGGACAAGGAGACGGGCGAGGGTGGCGTCTACAATTTCGTCACCAAGCGCGGCGCCTGCCGTGGCGTCAATTCCAAGATCTCGTGGACTCAAGTCGAGACTGGCAGTGCGATCACCTGGAAATATCCAAGTTGCATCCTGCAAGGTGATGGCTCGATCGGCGAATTCTATTCCGTGGCCCTGACCAACGGCCACATGCAGGCCGACACCGGCACCAAGATGATCCATCTCGGGAAGAACACCCGCAGCACGATCATCTCCAAGGGCATCGCCGCCGACGTCTCGACCAATGTCTATCGCGGCCTGGTGCAGATTCAGCGCAACGCCGCCGGGGCCCGCAACTATACCAGTTGCGATTCGATGCTGGTCGGCAAGCGCTGCGAAGCGCACACCTATCCCTATGTCGACGTACAGCGCGCTGATGCGGTAGTCGAACACGAAGCCTCGACCAGCAAGCTCAGTGAAGACCAGCTCTTCTATTTCCGTTCGCGCGGCATCAGCCAGGAAGATGCATTGCAGGCAATCGTTAGTGGCTTCTGCAAGGATGTCCTCGATGTGCTGCCTTTGGAATTCGCCGCCGAGGCGCGCAAGTTGTTGACTCTCAAACTCGAAAATTCCGTCGGATAACATCGTGCTCGTCCTCGACAATCTCAAGGTCGCCGTCGGCGATACCAACATTCTCAATGGGTTCTCGCTGACGGTCGGCGCTGGCGAAGTCCACGCCTTGATGGGCCCGAATGGCTCAGGAAAGACCACGCTTGGTCGGGCGCTTGCGGGCCATCCGGCATACACCGTCAGCGGTCGGGCTGAATTCATGGGTCGTGATCTGCTGACGCTCGATCCCGAGACCCGCGCCAATCTTGGATTGTTCGTATCCTGGCAATATCCGGTCGAAGTTCCCGGAGTAGCCAACGCCGAATTCCTTCGTCTGGCCTATAACGCCAAAGCCAAGTCGAGTGGCAAACCGGAAATCGCGATCAAGGATTTCCCGCCTTTCCTTGTGCAAAAGATCGCCGAGTCGCAAGTACCTCCTGATTACGCTGACCGGATGTTGAATGCCGGGATGTCTGGTGGCCAGAAGAAGCGCAACGAGATCCTCCAGTTACACGTGCTTGAGCCGACCTTGGCAGTGCTAGATGAAACTGATTCCGGACTCGACATCGATGCTTTGAAATCAGTTGCGGCAGCGATCAATGCCTATCGCCGGGCCGACCGCAGCGTGATCCTGATCACCCATTTCCAAAGGTTGCTGGATCTGGTCAAACCAGACCGCATCCACGTACTCGGCCAAGGTCGGATCCTGCACAGCGGTGGCCCTGAACTTGCTGCCAAGCTCGAACGCGATGGCTATGACTGGATCATCCGTGGCTGATCCGGATTTAAACGCGCTCGCCCTCAACCGAGCCGCGATTCTCGGCCTGCCGACGAGCGCCCATGAGGACTGGCGTTACGTCCGTTGCGATACGCTCGCGAATGGTGAATACGCACCGCAGAGATCGCCAACCAGCGCCGAGTTGCGCACCATCGTCGACCACACGCAACGGGCGCTGGTGCTGTTCGATGGCCGCTTCCATTCCCTCGGCCATGGCGATTGGCCAAGCGAATGGCAACTCGCTCTGCCGACTGCTGAAGACGATGCGCAAACAGCGGCGCGACTCGCCACCGAGACGGATATCGCAGCATGTTGGGCCATCGCCGATGGCACCTGTCGGCAGATCGTGCGTATCGCTGGCAGCCATCCGGAACCGCTTCAGGTGGTGAACGTTGTGAGCGGCGGCGCGAGCGGCTTCAGCCTTCATCTCGAAGTCGCCCCCGGCGTCACCCTCCACGTGATCATCCGTCATGTCGCGCTCGCCGCCGCCCGCTCCTGCCCAGCCATCAGCATCACCGTGGGGCGCGGAGCGCAGGTTCGAGTCAGCGAATTCCAAAGTACGCCCTGGCATCACTTGTTGGCGATGGCCACGGTCCAGATAGAGGCTGACGCTACGCTCGATTGGACCTCAGTGATTCGCGGAGGCGCCTGTGTTCGCCTCGGCATGCGGGCGCTGATCAAACAACGCGGCGCGCATGTGGCTCTCGCAGGCTTGGCCGAGGTCCACGCTCAGCATCAGGCGCATCATTGGTTGCGGGTCGTGCACGCCGCCGCTGACTCGACCAGCGACCAATTGTTTAAGAGCGTGCTGCATGATCGTGGGCGCTGTAGTTTCGATGGTTGTGTCCATATCCTGGCGGGCGCTGATGGCGCCAATGCCACTCAGCAGAATCATCATCTGTTGTTGTCGGACACCACACGCGCAGACACCCGGCCGCAACTGGATATCAAAGCTGACGATGTGAAGGCCAATCACGGCGCCACGGTTGGCCAACTCGACGCTGATGAACTGCTCTATCTGAGGATGCGTGGCCTGCCGTTAAACGAAGCGCGGGCATTGTTGACGGTGGGTTTTTCCGAGGAAGTCCTTGCCCGGCTCGCCGGCGTGGCCGATCGCGCGTTCCTGCCTGCTCCTGAAACGTTTCACCCCGAGAGATAAGTTTATGACTTGGGACATCGCCGCGATCAAAGCCCAGTTTCCCGGACTCGCGGGAATGACGTATCTCGATTCCGGTGCCACCGCCCAAAAGCCCCTGGCGGTGATCGAACGCATGGATCACTTCCTGCGCGCAGAATATGGGACGGTCCACCGCGGCATGTATCGGCGGTCGGTTCAATCCACTCAGCTGTATGAGGAATCACGACATACCGTTTCGCGGTTCATCAATGCCCAATCCGAACGTGAAATTGTTTTCACCATGGGCTGCACGGATGCGATCAATCTGATCGCCTGGTCATGGGGCCGTAAGCATTTAAAACCCGGTGACCGCATCCTGGTCACCGCGATGGAACACCACGCCAACA
>JANYGY010000040.1 GCA_025362255.1 Planctomycetales bacterium | reverse complement strand
AGGACGATCGGCAAGGTCATCGTCGCAGGATCGATCTCTTCGACCAGATCACGCATGACGACCGCTTCTTTGACCCGATTCGGGACTTCAACGCCGATCGTATTCTTGTTCGGCAGGGGGGCGACGATGCGGATGCCTTCGGTGCCGAGCCGCATCTGCAGATCTTTTTCGAAGCCTTCGACTTTGTTGACCCGCATTCCCTGATCGAGCAGGCGCATCTCATATTGGGTGACCACGGGTCCCCGGGCGGCATTCACCACCTGTACCCCGATATTGAATGAACCAAATGTTTCTTCGATGATTTTGGAGGTCTGATTTTTTTCGAGTTCGTGCTCGGCGTCCTTGCGTGGGGGACGCACATCGAGCAGCGTCACCGGAGGCAGCAGATACGGCTCAGCTCCATCTTTGCGGGCGGTGGCGGTGCGCTGCACTGGCCGTGCCGCCACCACGCGAGGTGGCGCGGGAGGAGTTGCCTCTTCGGGTTCGTCCCACGGTTCGCCTCCTGGTTGTTGCGTTGGTTGTTCGATCGTAGGTGGGACTGATCGTTCGGCTTCGGCACTGGTCACCATCTCACTCTTGAGCTCAACTTCGCGAAAGGGCAGTGCCGCAAGATCCCCGGCTGCCATAGTTGCCGCGGCGGTTCCGGCGACCGGCTCCTGCATGTGGCTGCGGATTTTGAGCACCAGCGCCTCGACGTCGTCGGGCACGGTGACTTCACGTTTGCCGATTTTTTCAATCCGTTTGGCCACCGCATGAATACTCGTGGTCTGCCGCCGTTTAGGCGCGACCTCGGCCTTGGGGATGAATGGCGCGGTGGAAATATAGTTGCGCGATTCGCGATCTTCTTGCCCGCGCAGTTCACGCCAGGCACGGCGCAGATAGCGCCCTAGACCGAGGTCCATCAAGAGCAGGCCGCTGAACGCCACCACCATCAAGGCTAGGGTCGTGCCGCCGGTGCCGAGATAGCGCCAGACGAGGCCTCCCGGCCACGCCGGACTGACCATCGTCGATGGCGGACCGCACAGTTTAAAGCCGACCGCCCCGCCCATGCCGCCGAGTTGGAGTTGATCCCAGGCGATCAGGCGGTTTTCCGGAAATGCGCCAACTGGCAGCAGATGGATCAAGCCGCACAGCGCCGGCAGCAGCAAGGCCACTCCGACCATTCTGCGCCCTGGATCCGGCAAGCTGTCCTCGCGCCAGAGAACCATCGCCCAATGGATAGCGATCAGCGGCACGAAAAAGGCAGCCATCCCCCACAACGTGATCAGGCCATGCGCGACATACGCGCCGCCAAGGCCCATGAGATTCGATCCTGCCGGACTCGCGCCACCGATCTGGGTGGCGGCATAACTGACCATCGCCAGTGAGACGAACAACGCCGCCACCACTAAGGCCACGGCGGCAACAAGAGCGATCGGTCGGGTCATGGAAAAGCAGCTGGATTGCAGGTGGCGAACGACATTGCCGTGAAATCTATCCCGCTCACGAGCAGAGCTAGAGCCACTGCCACGCAGCCGTAATCAGCGCGGGAACCGTAATTTCCAAGACTCTTGCAAACCGTGACCTGGGCCTCCCGCCAAACCGTGGCAATTTACGCGAGCGCGGCCCACGCCCGACTTGAAAAACCACACCTGGGCGAGCCGCCCAGGCGACGGGATTATCGAGACAGCAGACGTCTGATCCGGCAATGCAGGCGAGTCTGCCAGTCGGGCGCATAGCGCTCAACGCCAGCAAGAGTGCGCGGAAATCCGCGTACGCGGCTGTGCCAGAGGCCGTGGCGTTGGATCAGGGTGCGACGGTGTTCCATCAAGGTCAGGAGGGGACCGGTGGCGACCAGATCGCCGGCGGGGGCGGTTGTTTCGGCTCCAGGCAAGGGGCGGAATACGGTGAGATTGGGGACGATGCCTTGCGCGGTGAGCGCTTCGAGTCCGCGCTCGGCCGATGCCAGTGGTTCTAGGCCAACCAGCAGATCGGTGCTGACCGCGCCGCGCGGAAAACAAGTCGCCGCGGTGCGCAGGGCAGCGAGGACCTGGTCATGCGTGACCAGCCGGTGACGCGCCGGCGCTGCTGCGGCTGC
>JANYGY010000242.1 GCA_025362255.1 Planctomycetales bacterium | reverse complement strand
CAGGATGTCGTCCAGCTCCTGGGTCTGCGTGCGGTTGTTCGCGGCCGCAGGCAAGGGGGCTGCTGGAGCCTCGTCGCCGGAGCGGGTTTCGGCGCGTTTGGGGTCGGCTTTCGGGGCCTGTCCCGGAATGCGGAAGGTCGGCGCCGCAGGAGCGCTCGATGTGACCGGTGCGACCGACGCACCAGGTGCAGCCGGGAGCAGGATTTCGGTTTTACGGTTGTCGGATTCGGTGTTCACGGCGGTCTTGGCGACCTGATTATGAAAGCCAAGTTCCTCCATCCGCTCGGCTTGGCGGATGATGGTGGCTCCCTCAGATTTGTCGCTCAAGCCGGCAAAAAGAGAGTCTTTGGCGTCATCGTCCTCGCTGTTTGCGGCCGGCAGGCGGGCAGTATCGACTTTGCGCTCGTCGCGTACGGGGGGCGCTCCGGGGACGCCAGCAGGAAGGCTGACCTTGACGGTCTTGGCTTCGCCGCGCACCTGATGTTCAGCCATTCCGGCTTCAAGCGACTTTGGCTTTATGCCGGGAGTCGGGGCCATCGGCCGGCGCGGAGTGATCCGTCCGGGAGGCGCCATCGGGGCTTGGCTCTGGGTGTCCCCGCCACCGTTCATGGTTTTCCAGAACAGGTAACCCACCGTTGCGATCAACCCGGGGATGCAGACCGCGAGGACGGCGGTGCTATGATCAGCGATCACATTGAAAAGGCTCACAGGCACGCTCCGGTCTCAGTAGGGTCTGTTCATGTACGTACCAAAGGCCTTGGGGAAAGGAAGGGTACTGCCCGGATCACGCGCTGCGGCGGGTGCTCTGGGGGGTCGCGTTGACCTGTCGATCGGGTCTCGACCATGCGCCACCTATGAGCCAGCCGCCCAGCTATGAATTTGAGGAAGACGACGCACCGAAGCCGGAGCGCAAAAAATTCATTCCGGGCCTGGAGCCGGCGGCGTCGGCGGCACCGCTGGCACCAACTCTAGCAGCGCCAGGAGCGCCACCAGCAGCGCCAGGAGCGCCACCAACAGCGGCGGTGCGCAAGGCACCCGCGCCGGCACCAGGGGCCGCCAAATCGCCAGGTGCCGCTCAAGCACCCGCGCCTGTTTCCAGCGAGCCTGACAATCCCGATCTCAAGCCAGGGTCGCGCAAAGATCTGTGGAACTGCCCGCACTGCGGAACGGGCAACAAGCCCGAGCGCACGACCTGTCGTGCGTGCGGCAAATCGCCGAGCGACGCCAAAGAAACGCCAGTGTGGAAAAAACCGAAGGTGATTGCCGCCGTGGTCGGCGTGCTGGTGCTGCTGGTCGTCATCGTGGTCCTGCTCAGGCCGAGCCTGGAGCTAAAGCCACCTGGCGCGTCCTCAGTCGATCGGGGGATCCGTCGAGGGAGCGCGCAGACCATTGAATGCGACCTGGTCGGTAAAACCTTCATTCCCAAAGGTCGCTTGTCGGTGACCGGGCGGATCTGCGCCTCGCGGCCATTATCCGCGGTCGACGGCGTCATCTCGGTCGTGTTGCTGCTGGGCGCCGGCGCTGCTGATGACGGCCTCGCCGCCGCCAACATCACTTACAACAATCAGGTGATCGAAAATATTCCGCCGGGGGCGGTGGTTCTGCATTTGATCACGAAGGAGAAAATCGACGTGACCAAGGGCGCCTATCTCAGCGTGCTCGGCGATTACGGTCAGCTGGCTGAAGGCTCGCTGATCGTCAGTGCCACCGAACAGGGCGACGTGGTCGCCGTGGACCAGTTGAGGCAATAAGCTGATGGACTTGGTGATGTGGGTTTAGCGTCACGTCCCCGCAAACCGCGCAGCTACGGTCAGCGGGTTGCCATAGCCCAGCGCTACCAAAGTGCAGGCCTCGACCACGGTCAGGCCGCGGGCGCGGGCGGCGCTGGCCAGCGGCTCGCCATCGGCCCCTGGATTCAGCCACAGTTGCTGGGGATTCGCGGCGACGATCGCCTCGAGCTGGCTGAGGCCGAGGGTGGGATTCACATACATGCAGACGATGTCGGGACGCCCGGGAATATCGCCGAGACTGCGAAAGCCGGGAATTCCGGCGACCGGCTCGCCCAAGGGATTGATCGGCCACACGGTCCAGCCGGCGGCCTGATATTTCACCGCCGCCTGATGCGAATATCGATCGGGCTTGGGCGACGCGCCGACGATCGCAACGCAGTTGGAAGTGGTGGTCATGGCGTTGCTCCGCAGGGTGGTGTTTGATGCTGGGACCATGCCCGCAACCGCAATCGCCTCATGGTCGGTCCGCCGGTCTGAAGTCTCACCGTCATGAATGAGGAGATGATTTTCCCCGGTCGACGCTGGCGGGTGTCGGCAGCAGATCCATGCGCTTTGGCCGAGGCGGTTGGCTTGGCCTGGGTCGAACGCGGGCGGGGGGGAGTGGTCGAAGTGGTCGGCGATCCGACGACCCAACCCTGGTGGCCGGTGCTTCGCGCCTGGCTGCCGGATGATGCGCCCTTGCGGATCAGCCAAGCGTCCGACGAACTCGCTGAATCGATGGGTACAAGGCCCTGGCCCCCGGTCGCGTTGACGTCCCTGCCGCGCAGCGGACAGCTGCCCGAGGGCAGCGCCCCCAGGCATGACGCCGATCTCGACGAGGTGCTCGAGTGGCTGGCCGCCCGTGAATCGCATCTGCTGGTGGTGGATTGCGCGGCGACTCCAGCTCATCCGGCCCTCGCCATCGCCTTTGCGGCGATTTCGGGCAGTGGCGTGCGAGTGGTTTGGCACGTCGGTGGATCTGCGCTGGATTGGCCGGCGTGGCTGCCGGCACTGAACCACATCGGCCGACGTCAGCTGCCGCTGAATCTGATCTTTGAAGCATTGCCGCCCGAGCCGATTCCAGGCTGGTGGATGGCGACTCCGGCGGGTCGGAAAGCCTCTACGGATGCTGTGATCTATCACCTGCAGCACGAGTGGCCGGCGATCATCGTGCCCGGTCCGCTCACCGAGTTTTTTTCCGATTCAGGCGCAGAGCCATGGCAGCCAGGCGCATTGCTCACGTTACGTGGTGGCAACGACGTGACCGTGTGCCTGCCCGCTGACGCCGAAAAAATTTCGGGACCTGTGGCGTGTCCGACTTCGGTTCAGCCAGCGCCTGTCGTCCACGGCGCGCGGTTTAGCGGATCGCCCGCGTGGGCGGCCGCTTTGGGATACGCAGGTTCATCTTTGGCGGACTCACCTTCGCAGAGAGGCATGGTGACTGACCGCGTCGGGCATGGGCAAGTTCCGCCGATGGGCGAACATGCCGCCATGAGCACCTCCGCCCTCAGCGAAAAATCTGCCCCTCTCAGCACCTCCGAGCACACCGTGATCGAGTGCAGTCGCACAACCTCGCCCCAGGTCGTCGCCGACCTCGTGCGTCAGCATGGATATTGCATTGTTCGCGGTGCGCTCAGTCAGGCCGAGTTGGCGGTCATCAGACCGCGATTCGATCAGTTGATGGCCGCCGAGGTCGCCGGAGCTACCGATGTCCGCCATATCGAGATTCGCCGTCTGCTTGAGCGCGATCCGGGTCTCGCCGATCTGATGGTGCAGCCGACGGTGTTTCCGATGGCGCGCGCGCTGATCGGTCGCGACATCACCTTGGCCAGCGCCGGTGAAGGGGACTGTCGTCCGGCGCACACCGGCGCGTATATCTCTTGGCATAACGATTTCGTGTGGATGCCTGACTTGGCGTATCCGCGGCAAAATGCCTGGATCCGCTGCACCTATCTGCTCAACGACGTCACTGCGGAACGGGGTCCCTTCACGTTGTTGCCTGGCACTCACACCGAAAATCGTCCGTGCCCGGCGGCTGAGATGACCGATGACCAAGGCCAGCCGCGGATCATGCCTGGTCAGGTCGCAATCACCGGCCGCGCCGGTGATTGCCTGATCAACAACACCGAGATCTGGCACACCGCCACGCCGAACAAGTCCGACCAGCCGCGGCTGCTCGCGATGCTGCTGTACAAGAAGGCGTGGATGCGGCAGTGGGAAGAAGGGTATGAGTTGAGTAAGGAATTCGTCGCCGCGCAGACCGATCCGGTGCGTCAGCAGTTATGCAATGTCGGCGTCTGGCATCGCACGGACGGCAAATGGCCGGCGGATGTCTTTGGCCCGATCAACTGAACGAAAACAGTGGTGAATCAGCGTCGCGCACGTGCGTCGGCGCTGATCTCACCGGCGTGAGCATCGAGCCACGACACCAAGTCATCTGCGGCCTGGGTGGCTGCCGCCTTCAGAGCTTCGGGTTCGCCTTGGACGGTGTTCAGGCCGGTGGCGTTGCCAACACCGGTAAACGTGCCGGTCAGCGAACCACCACGGGCCACCAGCAAGGCGGTGCCCTCAAGCCGAATGCTCCATGAGGTGCTGATTCCCCGGCGATCTTGCGCTGGGGCGTCGATGAGTTCTTCGCGCAAGACCACCTGCAAGGTGGCAGTGCCGGTGGGGCTTACTCGCCAGCCCAGGCGATTGACCAGCGCACGACTGGTCGCGTCGACGAAGTACCCCTGAGCGCGCGGCATCCGGCCCTGGTTGCCAACGACTTCGATCCGCACGGTTTCGCCGAGCGTGGGCGGACTGCCCAAGCGATAGCAGGCGCTGGTGGCGAGCAGGGCGAGCGCCAAGGAACCCAGGCCCAGCCCACGCATCAGCGGGTCGCCGCGCCAAGCGTGTCGGGCCGAGTCTGCGGGATGTTGCTCAGCTCGCGCTCGGCCGCCCGGGCCTGCGCGCTGGTCGCGTCGCGCTTCACCACTTCGCGGAAATAATAACGCGCCCCGTCATCCCAGGCGAGCAGCTCGGGTGGTTTCTTGAGCCAGCGCAGCAGCCAGGGCGTGCCGCGCGCGCGATACCAGCGGGCGACCGACAGGTCACGATCTTGCAACCACGCGCGAATACGTTTGCGATAGGCCTGGACCGTGTCCGAGCGCTCTTTGTTGCCGCGGGTTTCGATCTCGGCCTGATCGATGATCGCGTTGGCCAGTTGCAGCGAACCGATGTCGTAGTCCTCGCCCTTATAGGCGATGAGATAGCTCAGCGCGTATTCGCAGATCGCGTTGAAGGTGAGATAGTTGCTCGGGTAATCTTCAAGGAATTGCTCATACGCATGGCGGGCAGCGTAGATGTCGTCCTTGCCGCCAGTCAGGATCAGGCCGCGGGCCAGGCCCAATGCTGCGCGCGGGGCGATTGATTCGCGATCGCCATGGCGGGCGAGGAAGCGCAGCAGGCGGTTGTTCTGGACATCGTTGTCCAGGCTGCGGCCTTCGAGGGTGATCACCGCGCGCGGTTGTTCGGATTCCAGGTTGATCGCCTTGGAAAAATCCTGGAGGTCTTCGGCGACCGACATCGCGCGTTCCATCGCTTCGCCTAGTCCGGGGTAATCCGGGATGAACAACCACAACCGTTGCAGCTTGTCGCGGACCTTGCCGATGTTGCCCTGCACCGCGGCACCCTCCATGCCCATGCGCAGGGATTCGCCTGCAAGCGTGGAATACGGGAACTCGTCGAAGGCATCTTCGGCCCACCAGCGCGCGCGGATTTCATGGCCGGTGGTCAGCAATTCACGGGCCCGGTCGAGATATCGTCTGGCGCCGGCGTCATCGGATTGTGCGGGAGTCGCACGAAAGCGGCCACGCTGATATTCGGCGGCGTCCTTTTCCAGTTCCGCCCACGCCTTGGCTTCTGATTCGCCTTCTTCTCCGGGCTGATTGACCTGCGAGCCGGGGTCCATTCCGGACACGACCCCGACCAGACAGAACAGCATGATCAGGGTAATGAGGCGGGCCATGCGGCGGCAGTGTGGGCGGACAGGCGCAAGTGAAAGGCTGAAGCCCGGAACTTTTCCGCTCGGACATTCCCACTCGAAGATCGCAGCGCATGACCGGTGACGCGCAATCTTCCGCGGCGCCGGGATCCGGCATGGTGATCCTCCTAACCCCGGCGATCCCCCATGCATCCCACGGTCCGCATCTTGTCCATCGGCGACGAACTCGTGCTCGGCAGGGTGACGGACACCAACGCGTCGTTCCTCTGCCGCCTGGCGACCGATCACGGATTCCGTGTGCTCGGAGCGCAGCAAGTCGGCGATGGCGAAGCCGGGATCACCGCCGCGTTGCTCGCCGCAGCGCAGGATGCGGAGCTGGTGCTGATCAGCGGCGGCTTGGGGCCGACCGACGATGACCGCACCCGTCATGCCTTGGCGGCTGCGCTGGGAGTTCCGTTGGCGGAGCACGCTCCGTCGTGGACCGCGATCGAGGCGCGCTATCGCCGGTTGGCGCCGACCCGGGTGATTCCGCCGAACAACCGCCGCCAGGCGTTGTTGCCGCGGGGGGCGCGGCCACTGGCCAACGACCGCGGCACGGCTCCAGGAATGGTGGCGACGCTCAGGCCGCAAAACACCCCGCGCAAGCGGACGCTGGTCGCGGTTTTCCCCGGCGTGCCGCACGAGATGAAGGCGATGGCCGAACGTTTTTCGGCAACCTTGCCGCGGCGTTTTCCCGGGCTCACGGTGCCGCATATCAGCGAGGTGTGGTTTGCCGGCATCGGTGAATCGGCGGCGCAAGAGCGCCTCGGCGATCTGCTCAGCGAGTCCGCCCCGCAGGTCGGGATCACGGTCAGCGAATTGGGCCACCTGACCCTGCGCGTGGTCGGCGAACCTCGCGAGGTCGCTGCCCGCACCCGGGCTCTACGCGCCTGTCTCAAGGGATTGCTGCTGCCTGCCGCGGGCTTGGCGCCGTCGCTGGTCGCCGCCTTGAGCAAACGTCGCGCAACGATCACCGCGGCTGAAAGCTGCACCGGCGGGCACGTGGCCGCGCTGCTTACTGCCGTGCCCGGGGCGTCAACGGTGCTGCGCGAGTCGCTGGTGGCTTATCATCCATCGGTCAAGCACGCGCGGTTGGACGTGCCGCTTCGAGTTATGAGTAAAGACGGAATCGTCAGCGAGGCTTGTGCCCGGGCGATGGCCGTGGGCGCGCAGGCCCGCAGCGGAGCGACCTTCGCCATCGCGACCACTGGCGTCGCCGGGCCGACCGGGGGCAGTGTCGAGAATCCGGTGGGTACGGTGTGGTTGGCGGTGGCGACGGCAGCCGGCAGCGCAACGCGCAAAGTATTCATCCAGGGAATCCGAGAACGAATCCAGGCTCGCGCCGCGACCTCGGCCCTCCAGCTCGCCTGGGATGCGCTACACGGTCTGGTGACTTTGGATTGACCTTCGATTGACCCGGTCGTTGCTGCGCGATCATTACCCATCGATGGCAAAATCTCTGACCAACCTGTCGCTCGGCCCGTTCACTTTGCGTGAAATCATCGGCGCCGGCGGTATCGCCGAGGTCTATCGCGCCGACAACCGCGATGACGCCGGGCGCGATGGCGGCAAGCAATACGCGGTCAAGGTCATGCGCCCCGAGCGCGCGGCTGAGAAACAGCAGGTGAAGAATTTTCTCGAAGAGTTCGACACGCTTCAGAGTCTGAAACATGCGGGGATCCCCGTGGCTCGGCGTCAGGGCGAAGTCGATGGTCGGCCGGCGTTCGTGATGGACTTCGTTCCGGGCAGCAACCTTTTCACCCTGCAGAATCAGCCGCACGCATTTCCCGGTGTCCGTTGCTTTGCCGAATTGTGCGCCATCGCAGCTTTTCTCCATCAACAGGACATCATCCATAACGATCTGAAACTCGAAAACTGCATCCTGCGGCCGGATAATTCGCTGGTGCTGGTTGATTACGGCAGCGTCCGCTATCCACGCCGCACGAGTTTTTTGCAGCGCCTGCTGCCGCAATCAGCACCCAAGATGATCTTCGGCACTGCGACTTATCTCGCACCTGAACTGATCCAGGGCAAGCGCCCGACGTTTCGCACCGATGTCTACGCCCTCGGGGTCTGCGCTTTTTTTCTGCTCACCGGCAAGCCGCCTTTCGAAGAGGCTCGTCAATCGGGCAGGCTGCGCGCGCATCTCAATTCGCCGCCGCCCTCGATCAGCGAACGTCTGCCCGGAATCCACCCGACGGTCGCAGCGATCATCGATCGCTGCCTGACCAAAGATCCCGATGGCCGCCCGACAGCGGCTCCGGAAGTGCACGGGGCCGCCGTCCTGCACCTCGATCAGCTGCACGAATCCGCGGTCTACCGCGCTAAGCAAGTCGCCTTGGGCGGATCCGCAAAAACGCCTTCGCAACGCGCGACCCTCAACGCCGGCATCGACATCTGAAGCGCATTCGATCAGGCTCACGTTTCGCGCTGGATTTTTTACGAAAAAAAACCTGTTCGAGGGCAACAAGCCAACGAACAGGTTTCCGAGGGTTGCACCCATGACACCTGGGCAGCCTGCCCAGGTGTCATGGTCTTTTTCGCTTACTTAGCTGCGGCCAGATTGGCGTTGGCGAAATCCCAATTGACCAAGCTGTCGAAGAACACTTCGAGATACTTCAGACGCAGGTTCTTGTACGTCGGGTAATACGCATGTTCCCAGACGTCAGCAGTGATCAAAGCAGTGGCGCTGCCTTTGAACGGGGTGTCGGCGTTGGCGGTCTTGGTGACCTTGAGCTTGCCGCCTTCGACCACCAGCCAGGCCCAGCCCGATCCGAATTGGGTCATGCCAGCGTTGATGAATTCCTTGCGGAAATTGTCGTACGAGCCGAAGTCGCGATCGATGGCCGCGGCGATCGCACCGGTCGGCTTGCCGCCGCCCTTGGGCTTCATGCTGTGCCAAAAAAAGGTGTGGTTCCAGATCTGGGCTGCCTGGTTGAAGATCCCGCCGTCGCTGGATTTGACCAGCGCGTCGAGACCCGCGTCAGTCGCGTCGGGCTTCAGCTCGTTGAGCTTGACGACGTAGGCATTGTGGTGTTTGCCGTGATGCAGTTCGACATTCTCTTTCGAGTAGAACGGCTCCAAGGCATCGGTGGCGTAAGGCAGAGGGGGCAGGGTGACGGGCATGTGAGTTCCGTAAGTGAGAGGTCACCGGCACAAGCCGGCAGGGAGATGAACAGGAGTTGAGGGTCTTCGAGGTGCATCATACCGGCGGCGCACCGGGCATAGCAAGCCGGGCACATGGGAATTAAGGGCGTGAATGCTGGCATATGGGAGTCGTCGCCAACAATCGAGATTATGGACGCCCTCGCTGACAATCTCAAACGCCTGCGCAAACAAGCTCAGCTGACTCAGGCCGAACTGGCCGATGCAGCCGGCCTGCCGCGCGCGACGGTCGGCAATCTCGAACAACCGGGCGCCAACCCCGGGATCCTCACGGCGATGGCGGTGGCCAAGGCGCTCGGGGTCAGCCTGGATGAGCTGCTGACCCCCGCACCCGATCAACGCCACTTCAAAGTCACCCCGCGGGAAATGCAGGAATATCGAGCTGAGGATGGCGCCTATGTCGCGCGGCTGCTCTCGCCGATCAGCTCAAAAGGCGTGCAGATCCATCAAGTCACGATGCAACCCGGTTGCCGCAGCGTCGGGCGTCCGCACCCGCTCGGGGCTCAGGAATATTTCAGTACGTTGCAAGGATGTGCGGTTCTGGTGATCGAGGATGAACGCGTCGAAGTCCCCACCGGCTGCCTAGTCCAATTCCCCGGCCAACGTCGTCACGTGTACGAAAATCCAGGCAAGGTCGTGTGCGTCGCGATTTCGACGGTGGTGTTGCGGATGGAGTGATCGCCACCGATGTGACGTCACCAGTGCGCGCCAATGCCAACCACCGGCCCGGCGAATTCGACCGAACCGATCTTGAGCCACCGACCGCCAGCGAAGATTTCGCCATAGCGCCAGGCGACCCCGGCATGGCCCCAGGCCTCGGCGACTCCGGCGTGGCCGACTTGGCCGCCCGCGAGTTGCGCCCGCAGTACCAAGGGTGCGATGGGCCAGACCTCGACGCCGTAGAAAAGGTCGATTCCCACGTCGGTATTCCCGCGATCAGCAAGCCAGCGGACACCGGCCCCGGTGCTGAAGACAACCCCCGAACCTTGGGCAAACCGCCACGAAACATCGCTTTGACCGAGAAGCAGATGATCGTCGCCCTCGTTCAGGCGATCGAGGCTGCCGCACAGGCCAAAACGCCAACGCGTATCGATCGCTGCGTGCACCCAGTGATGTGTGACCCCATCGCCATCCGCCTGACCTCCGATCAGGACATCGACCGCCAGCGCGCGCGGCTCCAGACGCGGGGGCTGGTGCGGCAGGGCCTCTGGCCAACCGAGATCAAATCGGGTGTCGTGCAGCGCTAGCATGGGAATATACCACGGACTGATCAGCGCCCACCCGATGACGAGCTGGGTGACGTCGCTCAACGGATCAGAGTGCTGCAG
>JANYGY010000238.1 GCA_025362255.1 Planctomycetales bacterium | reverse complement strand
GCCGCTGGCGCCCCGCCCGAGCCGATCCAGATCGATTGGAAAGCGTTCGAGGAAAGCACCGAGTTCATCGCGCTGACGCCCCAGTCCCAAGGCTTGGTGAAGCAGCTCGGGCCGTTGCTGGAGCAGTTGTCAACCCAGGCGATCCGCGCCTATCTGCCGGATCTCGCAGGTCAGGAATTCGCCGCGTTGCTGCTCCAGGTTTTGCCCCAGGCCCTGCAACCGCAGGCGGTGCAGATGGCGTTGCACCCGCAGGCACTCAACGGTTATCAGGCGCTGGCGAAGTGGCTCGCGCGCACCGGCGTGGCGACCAACGGCGAAGATCTGGTGACCGGGGTCAAGCTCGTTCGCCAGCAATTGCGCGACCAGATGCGCAAGACCGGGATTCTCGGCGGGCCGGACTACAGCGATCCCGACGAAGCCGCGATCACGGCATAAGCGCGGCGATCTTTTCGCTTCATCATGACGCTCTTCAAGCCGTGCATCGACCTTCACGAGGGCCAGGTCAAGCAGATCGTCGGTGGCACCCTGCACGATGATGGCGCGGGCCTGCGCACCAATTTCGTGTCGCCGCATCCGCCGGAATTCTTCGCCGCGCGGTATCGCGCTGATGGCCTGAGCGGCGGCCATGTGATCAAGCTCGGGCCGGGCAATGACGCGGCGGCCCGCGCGGCGCTCGCGGCGTGGCCCCAGGGTCTGCATCTGGGCGGGGGCATCACCGCGGAGAATGCCAGCGAGTGGTTAGCGGCGGGGGCGCACAAGTTGATCGTCACCTCGTGGCTTTTTCCCGACGGAAAGTTTGCTCCAGAGCGGGTCGCGGCGCTGGTCGCGGCGATCGGGCGTGAACGGCTGGTGATCGACCTGTCGTGCCGTCGTCGGCAGGTCGCGGGCACGTGGACCTGGCTGGTGGCGATCGATCGCTGGCAACGGGTCACCGACTTCGCGCTGAGTTCCGCGAATCTCGCCCTGCTCGCCGCGTCGTGCAGCGAATTCCTGATCCACGCCGCCGATGTCGAGGGCCTTTGTCGCGGCATCGATGCCGAGCTGGTCGCGTTTCTCGGCGCGCACAGTCCGTTGCCCTGCGTCTACGCCGGGGGCGGCAAGGACCTCGCTGACTTGCGGGAAGTCGACCGCCTCAGTGGCGGTCGGGTTGATCTGACGTTCGGAAGCGCGCTTGATCTGTTCGGTGGCAGCCAGGTGCGCTACGCCGACTGCGTCGCCTGGAATCGCGCCCAGGCGGCGCATCCATCGGCACGGCGGCGGCAGAGCTAAAACAAACGCGCAAACGAAACCGCCCAGAGAGAAAACTCCCTGGGCGGTGTGCGACGTTTACTTATTCGACGTCAGAATTTCGGAACGATCTGCTTGCCGTCCTGCTGCGCAGAAACATCGGCCGAATGCAGCGCGGCGATGACGCGCGCGGCGCTTTCGGGGGTGACCGACAGCTTTTCGCCCTTGGTCAGATGCGCCGCGACGTTGCGGTAATAGCCGTCCCAATCGGACTGCTCGAAAGCGACCTTGGTCTCGAAGGTGCGGCCATTGATGACCGCTTTGACGATCCAGTGGTCATTGCCGAAAACGATCGAGCCTTTTTCGCCGAGGATGGTCCAGCGCGGGCGATCGACCATCGCGAGGTTGGAGATCGTCAGCGTGGCGAGGGTGCCATCCTTGAAACGGTAATGCGCTTCGGAGTGGTCCTCGTTGTCGTATTTTTTCCACTCGGGATTCTTGTGCTGGAATCCGCTGACCGAGGCGACCGGGCTGGGTACGACGCCGAGGATCCAGTCGGTGAAATGGGCGCCCCAATCGTAGAGCGCGCCGCCTGAGATCTTCTTGTTCGAGCGCCACCAGGTGCCTTGTTCGCCGTAACCGAAGAAGCCGGCGTCGATGCGATGGATCCGGCCGATGATGCCTTCGGCGACAATTTTCTTCAGCGCCAGGTAATCACCATCCCAACGACGATTGTGGAACGTCGACAAGAACGCCTTTTTCTTTTTCGCGGCGTCGACCATGCGCGTGACTTCGGCGGTGGTGATGGCCATCGGCTTTTCGACCACCACGCCCACGCCGGCGTTGAGGCACTGCACGGCCAAGTCAGCGTGCGAGTCGTGCGGCGTGATGATGATCACCAGGTCGAGCTTGGCCTTGGCCAGCATCTCGGAGACCTTGGTGTAGCGCTGGATGCCGGGGAAATCCTTCTCGGCGACCAGGGTGCGTGCGGCGTCGGCGTCGCAGACCGCGGCGGGCACGAAGCCTGCATTTTTGGCCAGCGAGTGCAGATGGGTCGCGCCCATGTTGAAGGCGCCGCCGTAACCGATGGTGCCGACGCGCCAGGTGGACTTGGACATGTAGAGTGCTCCGGGAAGCGGGACGGGGTTGTGGGAAGCGCTTCCGAGGCGCGAAAACCTATCTGCATCGTGGCGAGTTGAAGACTGGAGTTACGGCTGCGCGAAGCTCGTCTGCCGATCCTCTGGAGTTCCTCGGTAGACGGAGACGGCAGCCATCCACACTGCCTGGCGTGCGTCCCTACCTCTGGCTCATGCGCCTGACCTTCCTCAAGCTGATGGCGTATCGCATGCGTTACGTCACCGGAATCGTCACGTATGGCGTGTTCGTCGGCGGCCAGTTCGCGATCTGGCAGGCGGTGTGGACAGCCAAGAATCTGGGGCCCAGCGATCGCCTAGACGGTTTGACCTTGGCCGAGCTGACGACCTACATCGCGGTCGGCTACATTGCCCGCGCCGCGTATTTCACCAATACCGACAGCGAGATCGCCGGCCGTTTCCAGACCGGCGATGTCACGCTCGATCTGCTCAAGCCGGTGTCCTTTCATGGCCAGTGGATGGCTCAGGCCGCTGGCGAAGTGGCATTCCGGATCGTCTTCTTCGCTGCCCCGATGGCCCTGATCCTGGTCCCGATATTTGGTGTTTTGCCTCCGGTCGGTGACGGCTGGTGGCAATTTCCGCTGCTGTTCTTCAGTGCCTTTTTGATCAACGCCGAGCTTAACCTGCTGACCGGCACGGCGGCGTTTTTCCTCGAAGACATCACCGGACTGATGAGCCTCAAACGCAATTTGCTGATGCTGCTCTCAGGCTTGCTGGTGCCGCTGCATTTTCTGCCCGAGGCCCTGGCCACCGCGACGTCGTGGCTGCCCTTCGCGCTGATTTCATATTACCCGACGATGGCCTATGTCGGCCGCCTGGGCACCCATGAGACGCCGGCGTTCGCCACGGTTGCAGGTCTGGCGATCGGCTGGGCGGTGGTGCTACGCCTGGCGAACATCCTCCTTTGGCGCCGGGCGCAGAGCCGGCTCGAAGTCCAGGGCGGGTAGGTCTGGTTACCGGGGCGGGGTGGCGCTTGGCGCTGGCGAGCGGTGTTGACGATACCGCTATGCGCGACGACCTGCTCGGCAATTTGAGGCAACTGCTCGAACTCGATCGCGGCTTGGGTCTGGATTGGATTGGCCGTGGCGGACTGACGACCAGCGATCTTGCCTTGTTGGCGCCCCCGGTCTCGGCGCCGGTGATCACCGCGCCAACAGCCCCAGTCATCCCGCCAACCGATACCCTCCGCGCCTGCGCTGCCGACATCGCGAATTGCCGCGCCTGCGGGCTAGGCGCGAGCCGCATCACCACGGTTCCGGGAGACGGTGATCATCAGGCCGACATAGTCTTCGTCGGCGAAGCCCCGGGCGCCGACGAGGATGCCAGCGGCGTACCATTTGCCGGAAAGGAAGGCGACTTGCTGAACAAGATGATCGCCGCGATGGGTCTGCGTCGCGATCAGGTGTTCATCACCAATGTCCTGAAATGCCGCCCGCCCGCCAATCGCCTGCCGGCCGCCGACGAGGTCACCGCCTGTGTCGGCTATCTCCATCGGCAACTCGCGCTGATCCGCCCCAAAGTGATCTGCACCCTCGGCAATGTCCCGCTGCGCGCGCTCATGGGCGACGACCGCCTGGGCGTAACGGGGGCGCGGGGAACCCGTTTTGATTACCGTGGCACGCCGCTGATCCCGACGTTCCACCCGGGTTTCCTGCTGCGCAACGACAGCGCCAAAAAACCCTGCTGGGAAGATCTCAAAAGCGTCCTCGCAGTGCTCGGCCGCGTCCCGCCGAGCCGATAACGGTCAGACACACGTTCGAGAACAGGAGGGCGCACGTTCGAGAACAGGAGGGCGCAGAGGACGCAGAGGGCGCAGAGGAGGCAGAGGAGGAAAGCGGGGAGAGGAGAGAGTTCCATTCCCACCGCTACACCCTCACTGCCTTCTCTGCGCCCTCCTTTCCTCTGCGCCCTCCTGTTCTCGCTGTTCTCGCTGTTCTCGCTGTTCTCGCTGTTGTAGTTCGCTGAGTCAGAAAGTTTTCATGGCGATTGATTGCCGGGCCGTCGGCGGACGATTCTGAGCCATGCTGCATCCTCACGCGCCTATCCAGCATGCTCGTCCGGGTGGTCCGGCGCTGTCGAAGCCGATGGTGATTGCGATCGATGGGCCGGCCGGGGCCGGTAAAAGCACGGTGACGCGGATGGTCGCGCACCGGCTCGGGATCTTGTATCTCGACACCGGAGCGATGTATCGTGCGGCCACCGTCGGTCTGATCGAGGCTGGCGTGGCGCTGGATGATGCCGATGCGGTGGCGACCTGGGTCAATCAGCGGCACATCGATTTCGACGACCATGGCCAGGTGCGCCTCGATCGCACGGTGATGGCGCGAGAGGACATCCGCTCGCCGTCGACCACCGCCCAGATCTGGCGCGTGGCGAACAATGGCGGCTGCCGGCACCACCTGGTGCGTCTACAGCAAGAGCTGCTGGCCGGGCGTGATGCGGTCGTCGAAGGCCGCGACGCGACGACCGTGATCTGCCCTGACGCGCAGCTCAAATTGTATCTGGATGCCAGTCCCGAAGAGCGCGCCCGCCGGCGGTTGGCGGAGTGGCCGGCCAATGAACCCCGCCCTGAGCTGACCGAGGTCGCGCGCCAGATCCGCGAGCGCGATGACCGCGATCGCAATCGTGAAGTCGGGGCGTTGACCCTCAGCGATGAAGCCGTGCACCTGGTCACCGATGGTCTGCGGATCGACGAAGTGGTTGCGCGGATCATCGCCTACGCGGTGCAACGTCAGCCGTTCCTTCTCGAAAAATTGCTCGCTGACCAGTTGACGGTCGGACGCAGCCGGCAACCCGGTTACGTCAGCGTCGCGCACGGCGATCCCGGCGAGGGATGGCAGCTCGGCCTGACCAATCCGACGCTCGATCGGCAGCCCGGGACGACCACCGCATTGTCGCGCAACCACGGCGGCCGCCAGGCGGGCACGTTGGCCCAGGGCTATGCGGTGCTCGTGTTCGCAGGCCGAGGCGAGCACCCCGGGCATGTGGTGGCGTTGCCGATGCTGCCGCAAACCTGGTACGTCATCGAGCCCGGTTGCTGGCACGCGGTGGTTCAGCAACCGGGAACGATCTGCGCCTGGGCCGAATCGCGCGGCATCCACGAAGAGCGCATGGAGCTGACCGCGGATCATCGCGCCGAGCTCGATGCCTATGTCGACGTCTACCTGCCCAAATAAGCGGGTGGGTCGACCGCTCACCGGTGGCCGAGCTCACGGCTCGTCGTAGGCTGCCGCCCGCTCAACGGAGAAGCTCATGGCCAAGGTCGTCATCAATCCTCGCATCCGCGGATTCATCTGCACCACCGCCCATCCCGGCGGTTGCGCGGCGAATGTCCAAAAGCAGATCGCGGTCGCGACTGCGGGGGGCTCTCGCAATGAACAAGGCAAGGGCCTGGGCAACGTCCTGGTCGTCGGTTCGAGTGCGGGCTACGGCTTGGCGTCGACGATCACCGCCCTGTTCGGTTACGGCGCCAAGGTGCTGTCAGTCGCTTTCGAGCGTCCCGGCACCGGCGAGAAAGCCGGCTCGGGCGGCTGGTACAATCTCGCTGAAGTCCACCGCGCGGCCAAGGCTCAGGGCAAGACCATCGAGACGATCATCGGCGACGCGTTCTCGGCTCCGATCACCGCCCAGGCGATCGCCGCCTTGCAGGCGCGCTTCGGCAAGATCGACACCTTCATCTACTCGCTGGCCTCGCCCAAGCGCACCGATCCGGTCACCGGCATCACCCACAGCAGCGTGCTCAAACCGATCGGCCCGACCTACACCTCGCAGACCATCGACCTCGACACCGATCAGATCAAACCGATCACCATCGCCCCAGCGAATGAGGATGAGATCGCCAACACCGTGAAAGTCATGGGCGGCGAAGATTGGGAACGCTGGATCAAGGCCCTGGCCGAGGCCGAACTCCTCGCCCCTGGTTTCCGCACGGTGGCCTACAGCTACATCGGGCCGCAAATCACCTACGCCGTCTACCGCAAGGGCACCATCGGCGCAGCCAAGGATCACCTCGAAGCCACCGCGCTGCGCCTCAGCCGCGATCTGAAAGCAGCTTTTGGTGGCGGGGCGTGGGTCAGCGTCAACAAGGCCCTGGTGACCCAGGCCTCGAGCGCGATTCCGGTGGTGCCGCTGTACACCTCGATCCTCTACAAGGTGATGAAGGAGAACGGCACCCACGAAGGCACTATTGAGCAGATCGTGCGCCTGTTCGCCGAGCAGATCGGCCCCGGCAAAACGCCGCAGGTCGACGAGGCCGGGCGCATCCGCATCGACGATCGCGAAATGCGCGCTCCGGTGCAGGCGGCGGTCGACCAGATCTGGCAGACCATCACCAGCGAAAACCTGCTCGACGTCAGCGATTACAAATCCTTCAAACAGGAATTCCGCACCCTGTTCGGCTTTGAAGTCGCTGGCATCGATTACACGGTGCCGACCGAAGTCGAAGTTCCGCTGGTGTAAGTGACCGTCTAGCAATTCCGCTCGGTCGGGAATAGCTAGACGGTCTCTAACAGCCGGGTCATCCGCTTGCTGGGCATAAGCCAGGTAACAGCTCAACATCGACGTCGGTCTCGGGTAGAACGGGAAGGTAGGACAACCAGGTAGACGACTACCTGGCTTCCCCTTGTCCCGGAGCGACCTGCGCGATGAAACGGACGCTGCCCTTTTTCTTTGCGATCCTGGGCCTGACGTCGGCCGTGGATGGGGCCGACGCGCCCCTCAGCGAGATCCGTCCGATCCTCGAAAAAGCCTGCTTTTCCTGCCACGGGGACACCAAGCAGAAAAGCGGATTGAATCTCCAGCAGTTGGCCCCCCCGGATAATCAGGGCAACGGTCTAAAAGAATGGCGGCACCTCAACGCGGTGCTGATCAACGGCGACATGCCGCCGAGCGATGCGCCGGTGGCGTTGACCGAGGCCGAGCGCGAGCGCCTCATCACCTGGATCAGCGGGCTTCGCTATCACGGGCCGGCGGATCCGGGACGCGTCTCATTGCGCCGGCTCAATCGCACTGAATACGCCAATACGGTGCGCGATTTGTTGGCGGTGACCTTTGATCCGACCGAGGATTTCCCGACCGATGAGGTCGGCAACGGATTTGACAACCAAGCCGATGTGCTTGCCCTGCCGCCGCTGCTGTTTGAAAAATATGTCGCCGCCGCCTATCGCCTGATCGACAAGGCGGTCCCGGTCAAAGCGGTAAGGGGCGAGATGCTGGCGGCGGGATTCAGCGCCATGGCCGCTGACAAGCCGTTGCCGCTGACCGTCACCGACGGCGTGGTGACCTTGAGCGAAAGCGGTGAATTTCGCGCACCGCTCTACATTCCCGTGTCGGGCAAGTACTCGCTGCGCCTGCGCCTGGCGGCCGACAACATCGGCACCGAGCCGGTGCGGGCGGCGGTGCGCATCGACGGTCAGACGGTGAAGGAGATCAAAGTCGCAGCCGAGCGCCGATCACCGGCGTACCAACTCATCGGGGTCATCCCGCTGGATCGCGGTGAACACCAGCTGGGCGTGATCTTCCTCAATCCTCAGCACTTTGAAAAAGGCGGAAAAGAGAAGGCCCCGAAAACCTTCGATCGCGCGCTGATCCTCAGCAGCGCGGCATGGCAGGGGCCTCCGCCGCCAGCGCCGACGCCGGCGCAAAAGCAGCTGCTGTGCGCCGAGCCAGGGCCGGGCGTCGAACCGCGTGCGGCAGCGCAGGCCGTCCTCACGGCATTTCTGCCGCGTGCGTGGCGGCGAGTGGTGACGGCCGAAGAGGTCGAGCGTCTGCTGCCGCTGTTCGATCAGGCGCTGAAATGCGGCGATCCTTACGACGTCGCGCTGAAGCAGCCATTGCAGGCGGCGTTGCTGTCACCGCACTTCCTGTATCGCATCGAACACGGTGGTCCACCCACTGCGGGCGTGGCGCGGTTGACCGACCCCGAGATCGCCAGCCGCCTGTCGTATTTCCTGTGGTCGACGATGCCCGACGCGGCCCTGACTGCCGCTGCCGCCAAGGGCGAGCTGGCGACCCCTGCCGGACGCAAAGCCCAGGTGACGCGGATGCTGATGGACCCGAGGTCGCGCAATCTGGTCGACAACTTCGCCGAGCAGTGGCTGCTGGTGCGCAATCTCGAAAATTTCAAACCGGATCCGAAACAGTTTCCGCAATTCACGCCCGCGCTGCGCGTGGCGATGGCCGCCGAGCCGTTGGAATTCATGAACGTGGTGCTGCGTGAAGACCGCAGTGTCCTCGAATTCCTGCGCGCCGACTGGACGATGGCCAACGGGGTGCTCGCCAAGCACTACGGCATGACCGGCGTCGACGGCGCGCAATTCCGTAAAGTCACGCTCAGCGATCCGGTGCGTGGGGGCGTCATGACCATGGCTGGGGTCCTCGCGGTGACGTCGAATCCCGATCGCACCAATCCGCCTAAGCGCGGCAAATTCGTGTTGGAGCAATTGCTCGATGATCCGCCGCCGCCGCCGCCACCCGCGGTGGCGGCCCTCGCCAAAGCCGCCGGCGACCTCGCGGGTCTATCGACGCGTCAACTCTTCGAGCGCCACCGTGCCGATGTCGCGTGCGCCTCGTGTCATCGGCGGATCGATCCGATCGGTTTCGCGTTCGAGAATTTCGATGTCCTCGGGCGCGTGCGCCTGCGTGAAGGCAGCGCGGTCATCGACACCTCGGGCGTGATGCCTGATGGCACCCATCTGGTCGGCATCGCCGATCTCAAACGGCTGCTGGTCGAAAATCAGGGCAAACGCACGGAATTTCTCCGTTGTCTGGCAGGCAAGATGCTGACCTATGCGATCGGGCGCGGGATGCAGTCGTTTGACGAGCCGGCGATCGACACCCTGGTCGACCAGCTCACCGCCGCCGATCATCGTTTTGGCGCGCTCATCCTCGGCGTGGTCGAAAGTTATCCGTTCCTCAATCGACGTCCGGCGGGCACTCCATGAATCGTCGTCATTTCCTCCAAGGCCTGGGCGTTGCGGTGGCCCTGCCGCTGTTGCCCTCAGCGCGGATCTGGGCCGGCGAGCCCGGCAAAGCCAAGCCCGGCCGGCCGCCGATCCGCATGGCGTTCGTCTCGACCCCCAACGGCGTCAGTACCAAGCACTGGACGCTGCCGCCCGGAGGCAAAACCCTCAGCCCGACGCTCAAGCCGCTGAAAGATGTATTCGACGATCTGCTGGTCATCAGCAACTTGCGCCACGACAAGGCCAACGGCAACGGCGACGGCCCGGGCGATCACGCGCGCGAAACCGGCACGCTGCTGACGGGCGTGCAATTGCGCAAGACCTCGGGCAATGACATCCAGGCCGGGATCTCAGTCGATCAGGTGGCGGCAGCGCGCATCGGCCACCTGACCGCATTGCCATCGCTCGAACTCGGTCTCGATGGTTCGGCCCAGGCCGGCAATTGCGATTCGGGATATTCGTGCGCGTATTCCTCGAACATCTCGTGGCGCACACCGACCACGCCGATGCTCAAGGAGACCAATCCCAAAGCGGTCTTCAAACGCCTGTTCGTCGATGTTCGCCAAGGCGCCGGCGCGCAGCTCGGCGGCAGCGAAGTCATGCTCCGCCGCTCGCTGCTCGATCTGGTGATGGGCGACGCCAAGCGACTATCGACCGAACTCGACGCCCCCGACCGCGACAAGCTCGGCGAATACCTCGAAGCCGTGCGCAGCCTGGAACAGCGAGTCGACAAATTCGTCATCGGTGGCGGTGAAGAGGCGAGCAAAAACAAACTCCCCGACATCCAGATCCCCGACGGCCGGCCGACCGATATCGACCAGCACGCCAAACTGATGTTCGATCTGATCGCCCTCGCCTGGCAAGCCGACGTCACCCGCATTTCCACCTTCATGCTCGGCAACGGCGGCTCGGGCCGGGTCTACAGCAACCTCGGCGTCACCGGCGCGCACCACACCCTGTCACATCACGGCGGCGACCCCGCCAAGATCGAAGACATCCGCAAGATCGATGTCTATCACGTCGAACTGTTCAGCTATTTCATCAAAAAATTGAAATCCCTCAAAGAGCCCAACGGCACCACCGTCCTCGATAACTGCATGGTCTTCTACGGCTGCGGAATCGGCGACGGCGACCGCCACAACCACGACGACCTCCCCGTCCTCCTCGCCGGCCGCGCCGGCGGCACCATCCGCCCCGGCCGCCCCCTCGTCGCCAACGGCAACATGTGCGACCTCTTCCTCGCCATGCTCACCAGAATCGGCGCCCCCACCGACCGCCACGGCGACTCAGTGAAAATGCTCAACCTGCCCACTTAAATCGTCAAACGAGCGAGCGCAGCGACGCGCCAAGCCCCATGAGCGAGCGCAGCGACGCGGTAAATTCCAAGGGGAGAGGCCGAGAGGGGCAAAGCCCCATGAGCAAGCGCAGCGACGCGCCAGGTCCCATGAGCGAGCGCAGCGACGCGGTAAATTCCAAGGGGAGAGGCCGAGAGGGGCAAAGCCCCTTTTGGCCCAGGGTCCAGGGGGCGGAGCCGCCCTGGTTCGCGCGCGGTTACCGCGCGAGAAGCGGGGGGTTTGGGGGGTGTGAGGCCGAAGGCGCCGGGACAATCCGCGGGTGCCGGGGCGCAGCCCCCAACCCAGCGGTTGCCCGGCGCCGTAGGCCGGAAC
>JANYGY010000185.1 GCA_025362255.1 Planctomycetales bacterium | reverse complement strand
CCGGGGCTTTCGCCTTGGCCTTAGCTTTCGCCGCCGGCTTTTTCCCAGCCGAGGCCTTGGCCTGCTTGGCCGCCCGCAGGGCAGCCTGGGCAGCGGCGAGACGGGCGACGGGCACGCGGAACGGCGAGCACGAGACGTAGGTCAGGCCGATGTCATGGCAGAAGCCGATCGTCGCCGGATCACCGCCGTGTTCACCGCAGATGCCGAGCTTGATGTCGGGGCGGGTCTTCTTGCCGTTCTCGATCGCGATCTGCATCAGCTTGCCGACACCAGACTGGTCGAGCGTGGCGAATGGGTTGCCCTTGGTGATGCCGATCTTGGCGTAATGCGGCAGGAACTTGCCGCTGTCGTCACGCGACATGCCCAAGGTGGTCTGGGTCAGGTCGTTGGTGCCGAATGAGAAAAACTGCGCGTCATGGGCGATCTCGTCAGCGGTCAGGGCCCCGCGCGGGATTTCGATCATGGTACCGACGAGGTATTTGAACTTCACCCCGCTGGCGGCCATTTCCTCTTTGGCGACCGCGTGCACCACGGCGAGCTGATGCTTCAGCTCGGCGGCGTAGCCGATCAACGGGATCATGATCTCGGGGATGACCTTCTTGCCCTTCTTGGCCAGGGCGATCGCGGCGCGGAACACCGCGCGCGACTGCATCTCAGAGATTTCAGGATAGACGATGCCGAGACGGCAACCGCGATGGCCGAGCATCGGGTTCGACTCGTGGAGCATCTGGCCGAGGTCGGCGATCCGTTGGAACGGCACGCCGAGCTTTTTCGCCAGGGCGTCGATCTGATCGTGGCCCTGGGGCAGGAACTCGTGCAGCGGCGGATCGAGGTAACGGATGGTGACCGGGCGATCGCCCATGGCTTCGAAGAGGCCTTCGAAATCCTTTTGCTGCATCGGCAGGAGCTTGGCCAGCGCGCCGGTGAAATGCGCGATCGCGGGGCCGTACTGGTTCTTGAGCGCGCGCTCTTGATCGACGTCGCCGCGGGCCTCGGCCAATTCGGATTTGTACTTCGCGTAGTCGTCGCTGAACAGAATCATCTCGCGCACCGAGTCGATGCGGTCGCCCTCGAAGAACATGTGCTCGGTCCGGCACAAGCCGATGCCTTCGGCTCCGAACGCAACGGCGTTGACCGCCTGGTCTGGCTGGTCGGCATTGGTGCGGATGCCCAGCGTGCGGTATTTGTCAGCCAATTGCATGACGAAATCGTACGCCTGGAACAGCTCGCTGTCCTTCGGCTTCATGGTCTTGGCGATCAGGACCTGCTTCAGCTCGCTGTCTGACGTCTTGACGTTGCGCCCGAAGACCTTGCCAGTGGTGCCGTTGATGGCGATGAAGTCGCCTTCGCGCAGGGTCTTGCCGTTGCAGGTGAGGGTGCCTTTTTCGTAGTCGATGACCACGTCACCGGCGCCAGCGACGCACACCTTGCCCATTTGGCGGGCGACCAGCGCGGCGTGCGACGAGACGCCACCGCGAGCGGTGAGGATGCCTTCGGCGGCGATCATGCCGCGCAGATCTTCGGGGCTGGTTTCAACCCGGCAGAGCACGGCTTTTTGGCCTGAGGCCGCGACTTCTTCGGCCTTTTTTGCGGTCAGAGCGATGATCCCCGACGCTGCACCCGGGCCCGCGGGCAGCCCGGCGGTGAGGTACGAATCCTTTTCGGCGGCCTTCTCGTCGGCGCCGTCGAAGATCGGCGCGAGCAGTTGGTCCAAGGCCTGCGGATCACCGCTGGCGACCGCGTGCTCGGGGGTCATCAGCTTCGCCTTGACCATGTCATGGGCGATTTTGACGTACGCCTGGGCGGTACGCTTGCCGTGGCGCGTCTGCAGCATGTAGAGCTTCTGCTCTTCGATCGTGAACTCGAAATCCTGGACGTCGCCGAATTCCTTTTCGAGCTTGGTGCGGACCTTGAGCAACTGCTTGAACACGTCGGCAAAGATCGGGTCCTTGGCCATATCGGTGATCTTGAGCGGGGTGCGGATGCCGGCGACGACGTCTTCGCCCTGGGCATTGGCAAGGTACTCGCCGTAGAACTCATCGACGCCATTGGCCGGGTTGCGGGTGAACGCCACGCCGGTGCCTGAGGTCTCGCCCATGTTGCCGAAGACCATCGCCTGGACGTTGACCGCCGTGCCCCATTCGTGGGGGATGCGGTATTTATCGCGATAGATGATCGCGCGGTCATTCATCCACGAACCGAACACTGCGCCCACTGCGCCCTTGAGCTGTTCGTATGGATCCTGAGGGAATTCCTTGCCGGTGCGCTCTTTGATCAGCTTGCGGAAAGCGACGATGATCTGCTTGAGTTCGTCCTCAGAGAGATCGGAATCGATGTGCTTGCCGGCCTTTTCCTTGACGATTTCCATCGCGTGTTCGAACGGCTCGTTCTCATTCTCGCTGCGCTTCTGCACGCCCATCACCACGTCGCCGTACATCTGCACGAAGCGGCGGTAGCAATCGTAGGCGAAGCGGCCGTTGCCGGTCTTCACGCGCAGGGCTTCGACGGTCTTGTCGTTGAGGCCAAGATTCAGGATGGTGTCCATCATGCCCGGCATCGAGTCACGGGCACCCGAGCGCACGCTGACGAGCAGCGGATTCTTGGTGTCGCCGAATTTCTTGCCGGCAGCCTTTTCGAGTTTGCCCACGGCAGCCTTCATGTCGGCTTCGAGCAGGCCCTTGGGGTAGGACTTTTTGTTCGCGTAATAATACGTGCAGACGTCAGTGGTGATGGTGAAGCCATCGGGCACCAGGAAGCCGCGTCGGCTCATCTCCGCAAGGTTCGCGCCCTTGCCGCCCAGCAGCGACTTCAGCGATGCGTCGCCGTCGGATTTGCCGCCGCCGAAGTGGTAGATGTATTTGGGGGCCGTCGCCATGAGGTGCTTCCTGTGCAGGTTCTGCGGTGTGAAAAAGCGGCGCGTACCCTAGATGGACACCTCAGAGGGTCAATCTGCGCACGCCTGCTAGACGCCGTGAATTCTGGTCAAAACCAACGGCCGAGGATCAACGATACCGCAAAGCCCGTTTGATTGAGGCGGACCTCGTACGGCTCGCTGCTGACGAGATTGCCGTTGATGTATTCCCTACGTTCGAACGCCGCGCTGTGCCGACCTTGCAGCCAACGGCCCTCGACGCCTGCCTCCCACTGGCCGCAGCGGCGAACCACGCTGACCGCAGCCCCGTATTCGGTGTACAGGCCTAACGTCGAGCCGGAGGCCGCTTGCAGGTTGCCGGCCCCCGAGCTCGGCGAATCGATCGCCAAGTGAGTCGGACCAGCGCCGAGGATTCCCCGCGTTTCCACCCACCAGCGCGGGCTGAGGTCAACGCGCACGCCGGCCGTCACATCGAGCGGCACGGCGTTGATCCGATAGTTGAACGCCGTCTGGATGGTCGTCGCCGGCGTTTCATTTCCGTCGACTTTGAACCAGCTCAACCCAGCACCGTAGACCAGGCCGCCCCACGACCATTGACGATCTTGCCGCACGCCCTGCACCTCGATGCGCGCCGATGATTTCCAGGTTGAATCACCGGGGAAAAGGCCGCCGCGGATATACGACGCATCCTGATCCGGCTTGGGCATGGTTCCGATGACCAGCCGCAGGTCATTCCACCCGCCGGTCGGCCCATCGGGCTGCGCTGTCCCAGCTGCGGTCGGTGCCGGCGCCCACCATTTGGCGCCGTATGCAACCGACCTGGACTCTGCTGGTTGAGTCGGTGGTGGTTCCGCCGTCGTCACTTCCTCCGCCGACAGATTCGCCGCCAGCGGCAGGACCAGTGACAGGGCGAGCAACGCGACGCTGCGGCCTGCTCTCCGGCCTGGGCCGCCCAGCGAAAGCCGCAAGACCGCAAACAACAAACCGACCATCGCGATGTTGGAGCCGAGCCCGCAACGGTTCGGGACGATTTCAACGTAGCGCGTCTGCAGCAGCCGGGCCGTCCACGGACCGCTTGCAGGAGCACGGTTGCCCGCCGCATCGATCGCCACCGCGGTGAACACCACCACGCCATCGGTGATGAACGGATCGACCACGGTAAAGCTCCAGGCACCCGAACTGCTGGCGGTGGTGGTGCCCAGCAGCACGCCATCGGCGTACACCTCGACGCGTGCGCCGGCTTCGGCGATGCCGCTCACCGTCGGGGTCAGGTCCAGGCAATCGCCGCCTTCGGCCACCGCCATTCCATCGGCTGCCAATCCGGTGATCACCACCGCCACCGGCGGCATCAGATCGACGGTCAACCCAAGCGTCGCGACCGGCGAGGTGTTGCCCGCGAGGTTGAAGGCGGTGGCGATGATCCGATGGCTGCCCTCGGTCAGACTACTCAACGCCAACGACCAGCCGCCCGCAGCATTGGCGACGACACTGCCCACGATCACCCCGTCGACCGTCACGGTGACGGTCGCGCCGGCATCGGTGGAGCCGGTGAGCGTCGGACTGGCAGAGCCCGTGACTGCAGCACCCACCCCCGTGAGCGTTCCGGGAGTGACCGCGGTGATCGCGATCATCGCCACCGTATCGATGACCACGGTCAACGGCGCCGAGAGCAGCGATTGGTTGCCCGCGACGTCAACCGCCGAAGCGGTGAACACGTGCGGCCCGTCAGCCAGCGGCGCGGTCGGCCCAAAGGACCAGCCGCCGAATGAATCGGCAAGCGCAGTGCCCACGATCATGCCATCTAAGGTGATCGTGACGGTTGCGCCCGGCTCGGCGATGCCGCGCAGGGTCTGCTGATTGACGTTGGTCACCAGATCACCCACCACGTTCGAATCTGGGCCACAAGTCAGCAGCAACGGCGTGCTGATGGTGGTGTCGACTACCAGCGACTGGTCCGCCGATGGCCCTCCGGTATTCCCGGCGACATCGGTGGCGGTGGCACTGAGCGTGTACGTTCCATCGGTGAACGGCGAAGCCGTGAGGTCGAGGCTCCACAAGCCCCCGGCGCCGGCCACGGCGGTACCGACCACCGTGCCGTTGATCATCACCGTGACGGTCGCGCCGGCTTCGGCAGTGCCCGACACCACCAGCGTCTGATCGGCAGTGATGAAGTCGGTCGCCACGGCAGTGTCACGGCCAACCCCGGTGATCACCGGCGCCACCGGGGGAACCGTATCAATATGCAGTGAAAAGATCGGCGATGGTGGCGCTACATTGCCTGCCACGTCGGTTGCCACCGCGGTCAACGGATGCACCAGATCACCCGCGGGGAACGTCGCGATCAACGTCCACAAACCCGTCGGCCCGGCGATCGCGCTGCCGATCACGACCCCGTTATCGAGCACCTGCACCGTCGAGCCGGGCTCGGCAATGCCCGATATCGTCAGGGTCGTGTCGTTGGTGAGCCCATCGCCGATCAGCCCGGTATCATCGGTCACCCCAAGAATCACCGTCGCGTCGGCGGTGCCGGCGTCGATGCCGATCGGACGGTCGGCCGAGGGCAGGCTCACGTTGCCCGCCGCATCGGTCGCGGTGGCGGTCACGACATAGGTCCGGCCGCCCGCGAGCGGACTTCCGGGCAGGGTGATCGCGGTGAAATCGAACGTCCACGAGCCAGCGCCCGTGGTCAACGCGGTGCCGATGGCAAGCCCATCGAGGTATACCGTGACCACGCTGCTGGCCTCGGCAGTGCCACTGAAAACAAGCGTTTGGTCACTGGTCAGGAAATCGCCGACGGTGCCCGTATCGGTCCCGATTGCGGTCACCGCTGGCGGCAGCGGGGCGGTGCCATCAATGATCACGGTGGCGCTGGAGCTGACCGCGCTGTTGCCCGCGAGGTCGGTCGCGGTCGCGATGATCACATACGGTCCATCGGCCAAGGGGGTGGAGGTGATCGTCGCCGTCCAGGCTCCGAGAGGCCCGGCCGTGACCGTGGCCACCACCACGCCATCACGGGTCAGGATC
>JANYGY010000123.1 GCA_025362255.1 Planctomycetales bacterium | reverse complement strand
CTCGCCCATGTGCGGATGAAACCATGGGCGAGCCGCCCATGCCACGGGAAACCAGAGAATCCTTTTTTTACTCTTCCTGAAATCAAAAGATGGAGAGCTGCTGACCCTTGAGTTTGGCGAAATCGACCGGCCGGGCGTGGTTACCGTACACGGTCTGCCATTTTTTGGCGTACACCGCATCGGTGAAGTCTTTGAGGTTCACGCAGTCGGCTTTGCAATAGGTCGTGAGTTTGCGGTACGCGGCCAAATCGCCGGCGTTTTTCCACTGTCCCCACAGTTGAATGGCTTCGATTCCACGCATGTCCTTGATGTCGGCCGGGCGCACGATGCCGACCTGCTTTTCCATATCTTTGAGTCCGCCCTGCAGGCCGACAGATCTGGCGGGCAGCATCACATCGAGGTGCGGCAAGGTGAATTTGAAATTCGCATCACGAAAGGATTTTTCGATGAATGGCAGATCGAAGCCGGTCCCGTTATAGGTCACGATCAGGTGATAGGCTTTGATCGCATCGCGAAACCGCTCGAGCGGCTCATCGCCGGGCTGCGGCCGGCCGGCGACATAGGCGGTGGCCTTGGTGCTGTCGGCCAGGCCGATCACCGTGATCTGATCATATCCTGGGGTGAGGCCGGTGGTTTCGATGTCGACCAGGGCGATGCGTTCGGGTGCGGCGAAGCCCTTCCACAGCCGCCAGGATTCACGCTCGGGCCACGCGGTCTTGAACCACGCGGCGTCACCTCGGATCAGGGCCTGCTGGGCTTCGGCGATCTGCTCGACCAGCTTGCCCGCCCGGGAGCTGCCCAGCACCTCGGCGGCCTCTTCCGGATATTGGCGCAGGATGTCCCAGGAGATCAGGCCCCGGCTCCAGAGGGCCCGTTCGAGCTCCTCGGACATACCCTTGGCGAAAATGAAGGACGCGGTCAACACGTCAGACCGCCAGATGGTGTTCGACCGCAGCCAACACCTCATCCACGTGGCCAGCGACTTTGACGCTCCGCCATTCTTGCAGGATCGCGCCGTTGGCCCCGACCAGAAAGGTCGAGCGATCGATCCCCATGTACTTTCTGCCGTACATGCTTTTCTCGATCCAGACCCCGAGTTTCTCCGCGAACTGATGATCGGTGTCGGCGAGCAGCGGAAAATTCAGGTCTTGTTTAGCGATGAACGTCGCATGGCTCTTCAAGCTGTCGGGGCTGACTCCCAGCAAGGTCACGCCCCGCAGCGCCAGCCGGGCGAGATTGTCACGAAATCCACAGGCCTCGGTGGTGCAGCCGGGAGTGCTGTCCTTGGGATAGAAATAGAGCACGAACGGCGTGCCTTTCAGCTCTTTCGCACTCCACGTCTTGCCGTCGGAACCGGATAGGGAAAAGGCCGGGATCTTGGCCATGATGGGCACCTCGTACCGCTGCACATTGGCCGAGGTGCAGACTAGTCCAGGGCGCACCTCAAACTACATTCGGCGCCGATGCCCGCCGCTTCCTCACGCCTCTTGATCGGCTGGTTCCACCTTGCCGTGGTGGTGGCGATCGTGGGATTCTCGATCGCAGCGGTGCGTCATCGGCCCCCCACGCGGTTGATCGGCCAGGCCAAGGTGAATGCCGGCACCACCCTGACCCTGCGTGATGGCAGTGGTGGCTACCCAGGAAGTAGTTCGCGGCCCGACGTTCGTCCCACGCTCGGGCAAGACGGAGATCCGCAGACCGCAACCGCTGCGAAAAATCTCCTCACTGCCGGCCATCGGTCGTGGGACATGGTTCTGCGGTTGGACGATACCATCCGCCCTCCGGGCTGGCCGTGGACCCTGCACGAAGGCAAGAATCAGGGCGAAGGGTACGAGCTGCATTGGCTGCCCGAGCGGTTGGTCTTGCAGGTGCAACGTTCGCGGCCGCGGACCTTTCTGCTCGGCTCGACCCATCTGGCGGCGACGCCTCGGCTGGTGTCGTTCCAGCGCCGCGGGGGGCAATTGGTGGTCGTTGCCGATGGCGTGCAGGTGCTGCGCTGCCTCGATCCGGATGGACCCCTGGATGATGATCCCCGAGCGTGGAGCTGTTCGACCAGCGGGACGCTGGGCGATGCGATGCTGACCGTGCAATCCGTCGAATTGATCAGTCCGCAGTGGGGTTCGGGCGGAGATTCGCCACCGCCGTCGGCAACCTGGCAGACGGACGGACCTTTTCGCGCCGTTCATGCGGCGTTGCACGTCAGAGGGACCCTCGACCAGGTCGAGTCGACCTTCGGTCTGGCACAGGAGCAACTCGGCACACGTCGAGGAATCCAGGACAGCGAGCAGCCCGGGCGGGCGCTGACTCCACCCGATCGCGCCCGTCTACGCCTATGGCTGGCTTTGGCCCGCATACGGTGGCAGCTCTCCGCCGGCGATCCGGGCGACGAAACCACTTTTCACCTGGTCGAGGAGGACATCGACACCCTGTTCACGGTGACCGATCACGATGAGACCCTGCGCCACGGAGCGATGGCGCCCGAGATGGTGGGCATTCTCCTTTCCTTGACCGAGCCATTGGCCCAGCGTGCGTGCGCGATCCCCTCAGCCGCCATCACCGATCGGCCAGAACTGGTGAATGACCGGATCTTCGCCCATCGCCAACGGTGGACCGATCTGCTGGGCCGCGTCGTCGCCCGGGTCGAATCCCTGGCGAGCAGCGATCTGGCCCCGGATGACATCGCCCAAGTGCGCTTGCTGCTGCACGCGGCGGGATGCCTGCGCGGCGAGGATCCGCTGCCGCAGGTCGTGCCGACTGAGGACGGTTGGCTGGGCGTGCCGATGCCGCTGGCGGTGGATGCACCGCAGTGGTTGGCAGGGCGGTGGCGGGCATTTGCCGGCGGCGATCCGGCGATGGAGTCCTTTCCGCCGCTGTCCGGCAACCCCGGCCCGGCGGCGGCGGCAATTGGCCATTTAGCGGATTATGTCGACATGGATCCGGTCTCAGCGATCGGTTTGCGGACCCAGGTACTGGATTTTTTCGCCCGCCGCGAGCGCCTGCTGCCGCTGGGCAGGGAAAGCGAAAAAACGCGCAGCGACCTTGAAGACAAAGCCCTGCGCGCCTGCGACCGCCCGGGAACACCGGCGCGCGAGCAGTTGCTGGCGCGGGCGATGGTCGTACTTGCGCTTAATGGCGATCGCCAACGGACTTTATTGCGGCCCCTGCGCGAGGCGCTGATCGATTCCGGTCTGGTACGCACCGATCCTTTGGCCTACGCCCTGGATCAGTTGCTGGTGCATCGGTTCGCCTCCCAGGTCGACACCCCACTTACCGATCTGCCCCTCATCAACCGCGATTTCTACCAACTTGACGACACCGCGCGAATCAGCCGCTATTTCCCAGAATATCAGGTGCTGATGGAAGGGACCGCCGCTGCCAATGCACGGATCTGGCGCGTGCGCCTGCCGCATGCACAAGCCCTGGCGGTCGCCTTGATCATGCAGGAGGTCGCGGGGCGCGAGCCGGCCTGGGGCTTGCTGGAGCGGGTGCCTGGATTTACCCTCCCCCTTCCGTTGCTAGCCCGAATCCGGGCACCGGCACCGATTGACGGCGGAGCGGCTATCGCGCCTGTCCCAACCGGTGGTTCCGTAGCTCCTTAATCGCCCTTTGACCTGAATTGCGGGCCATGCGTCCTACCATCGCGATCGTCGGCCGACCCAACGTCGGCAAATCCTCCTTGTTCAACCGTCTCGTCGGCCAGCCGATCGCGATTGTCGATCCGACTCCGGGCGTCACCCGCGACCGGCTGCTGCACGAGGTGCGCCGCGACGGCTTCCGCTTCGACATCATCGACACCGGCGGCATCGGCATCGTCGATCAGGCCAAGCTCGAAGCCGACGTCTATCAACAGGTCGAACGCGCCATCGGCACCGCCGATCGGATCATCTTCCTGGTCGATGGTCGCGAAGGGGTCAGCCACCTCGATCGCGAAATCGCCACCAAGCTGCGGCCACTCAAACACAAAGTCGTGCTCGCGGTCAACAAGATCGACCACGACAAGTTCGAGCACGAAGTCCACGTCTTCGCCAATCTCGGACTCGGCGAACCGATGGGCATCAGCGCCGCCCAGGCCACCGGCTTGCATGACCTGCTGCAACGCCTGTGCCACGATCTGCCCTCCGCCAAGGACGATGGCGAAGCCGAAGAAGACCCCGACGACGACTCACGCATCAAGCTCTGCCTGGCCGGGCGTCGCAACGTCGGCAAATCGAGCCTGACCAACGCTCTGTGCGGCGAAGGCCGGGTCATCGTTGCCGATCTGCCCGGCACCACCCGCGATGCGATCGACATCCCGATCGATCGTCCGACCGGGGCATTCACCCTGATCGACACCGCCGGCCTGCGCAAAAAAGGCAACATCGAGGACGACGTCGAATTCTATGCGGCATGCCGCACCGAACGTGCGATCCGCCGCTCGCACGTGATTCTGCTAGTCATCGATGCCTCCGACGAGCTGGGGATGATGGACAAGAAAATCGCCCACTTCTGTGAGGTCGAGGCCAAGCCGACGATCATCGTGATCAACAAGTGGGACCTCGCCGAACAGGGTGGAGCGACCCGTGACGAATACGAAGTGTGGCTGCGCGATCGCCTTCCCGGCCTGCGCTATGCCCCGGTGGTGTTCACCTGCGCCCTCACCGGCTATCAGGTCGACGGCATGCTGAAGATCGCCTCCGAACTGATGGCCGAGACGCGCGCGCGGGTCGCGACCCACGAGGTCAACGAACTGCTCGAAGCCGCCGTCGCCCGCCGCCGACCGAAAAAGGTCGGTGCCCAGCCGACCAAGATCTACTACGGCACACAGGCTGCAGAACGTCCGCCGACGTTCATCTTCTTCGTCAACCGCACCGACTGGATCGAGCCCGG
>JANYGY010000119.1 GCA_025362255.1 Planctomycetales bacterium | reverse complement strand
TGCTCCTGTCATCAACAGCACTATGGATGAGTGGGTTGGCGATGTGCGCTTGAGCGGAACAGTGCGCGCCCTCGATGGCGTCGTTGCGCTCCGTCTCACTCAAGGTCTACCTGGTCAAGGCCACGAGTACCTTTTCGAAGTGACCAAGGACGGCTGGCGCGTCCTCGGGGATGGCGTGGTGTTGGGCAGCGGCACCGCTGCGGTGATCGGTCAAGAGCTGCGCTTCGCTCACCTCGATGGCCAGATGATTGCGACTCTCGGTGGGGTCGACGTCCTGCGTCATGACGTGCCGGACGTCGATCCCAACGTGGTACGCATGCGACTGTCAGTAAGCGGGGTCGGCTCGCTGGTGCTCGACAAACCGCTCCTCCAGCGGGATCTGCATTATTGCGCCAAGGGCATCCTGCGGACTGACCCTGAAGCGTGGCTGCGGGCCATAAAGAACATGGATGACCCCAGCCAATTCAACGCCGACAAAGCCGCCGAAGATAAACGGCTGATGAGTGCGGTTCGCGAACAGATGCGGGGCCCCGGCCTGACCACCAAGCAGCAATACGAACGGTGGGGAGTCAGTCCCGAAACCGCGATCACCGTGCCGCCGGATGCGTATCTGCTGATGGGCGACAACAGTCCGTTCAGTTGGGATGGGCGGTATTGGGGCTATGTTCCAGGAGCGAATTTGCGCGGTCGAGTGATCGCCGTGATGTTTCCACCGCAGCGCTGGAAAATAGTCCGGTGACTCGCCGGGCGCCATCAAGCTCCACCGTGGCCGTGGCTACGTCTGCCACAGGCCACCGGAAGACCGAGTTTTTGACAGATTATCCACCAAGAAAATCGATGCAGATGCAAATCCACCAGCCGACCATGGATCTGCGAGAGGTCGGTCAAATGACCGTGAATAACTCCTTAAATTGCTGTAAAAAAACCACTTGTGATGCATCTAATGGTTTCCCTGAGGAGCGTTTTTCGACCCCAAAGCCGATCACGTCAAAAAGTATTCACTACGTTGTCCACGTAACACAGACGGACAATTGACGCCATGATGTTTGCCGTCAGCGGACTTTCCAAATCATTCGGCTCGCGCCAGGTCGTCTGCGGCTTCAACCTGACCGTCGCCCCGGGCGAGGTCGTCGGGCTGCTGGGCGCGAATGGCGCCGGGAAAAGCACGACCTTCCGCATGGTGGTCGGTTTGCACACCGTCGATGCCGGCACCATCACGTTCCTTGATCGCGACATCACGCGCCTGCCGATGCATGAACGTGCGCGCATGGGGCTCGGGTATCTCGCGCAGGAGCCGACGATTTTCGCCAGTCTGACGGTGGCCGACAACATCCGCATCATCCTCGAAGAATACCATCCCGCAGCCGAGATTCCGGAGCGCCTTGATGGCCTGCTCGGGGAACTTGGATTGACTCATCTGCGGGACAGCCGGGCCAGCGGTCTGTCAGGCGGCGAACGTCGCCGGCTTGAGATCACCCGCTCTTTGGTGGTCGAACCAAAGCTGCTTTTCTTCGATGAACCTTTTGCCGGCGTCGATCCGAAAAGTCGGGGCGACATCGGTTCGATCATCGCCACGCTCAAAGCGCGCGGGGTCGCTGTGCTGATCACCGACCATCACGCCGAGACGATCCTGTCGCTAGTCGATCGCCTGTATGTGATGAAGGCCGGCAGCAACTTTGCAGAAGGCACACCGCGCGAAATCGTCTCTGATCCCGCCGTGCGCCACGAATACCTGGGCGACGATTTCGCCTGGCAACCGCCGGCTGCGTGAGCGCGGAAACGACGAGCTCGCGCATGCCACTCCTTCGTCTGCAAGCCGTGGTCGGCCCCAGCCTGCGCTTGCGCGAAGTCTTGGTGGCGGAGCTGGTGGCGGCCTGGACCGGCCCAGTTCAACGGCTGACGGATCCGGCGGATCTGCCGACGGTGCTACTCGATCTCGATACGCCGTCGCTGTTCGGCGACAGCGCCTTGGTGGTGGTACGCGCGGATCAGGCCTTGCTGCGGAAACATGCCGATGCACTGCTTGCTCAGATCGGGCGTCCGGTCGTCGCCGGGGTCATGGTGGTGGTGATTCCCGAGTTGGATCAGCGTTCGGCATTCGCCAAGGCTCTCGGCAAAGCCAAGGCCATGCATCTTGCCGATGTCCCTGATGCCAAGGCCGTGGTCGGATGGATCACCGGCAAGATCGACGCGCATCCCCAGGGTGCTGACGATCCCCGCGCCATCGCCTTGGCGTTGGTCGAACACGTCGGCGCGGATGCCGATGGTTTGCTGGGGGCGATCGAGGTCTTGGCGATCTACAGCGGTGAAGGCCCGCTGACCCGAGCCGGCGCCGAGGCCGTGCTGGCGGGCACTGCCGAGCGCCCGATCTGGGACCTGACCGGAGCATTCTTCGAGGGCAAAGCCAAGCGCGCGATCGACCTGCTCCACGCCGGCGGCGGGGCTGAACCGGAGCAGGTGCTGGCGACCTTGATCGGTGACCTGCGTCGGCAGATCGCCTGCAGCGAGACGCCGGACGATGACGAAGCCGCTCGTTGGCTGGGCACCAAGGGTAATTTGTTCTATGCCCGAAAACGCGCTAAAGAGCTTGGCCGCCCGACGTTGCTGCGTCTGTTCATCGGCGCGTTGCAGTGCCAGCGTCAACTGCGTACCACCGGTTCTGACAGCGCCTTAGCGCTAGAGTTGTTCGTGCTTCACGCACAGCGGGTGATCGCTCCCGGTCGACGTTGATTGGCGCTAGAGATTGAGCCTCAAGGCTTAAGCTCATCAGTCGCAGCAGGCAGCTCCGCCGGTTGCGATAGAGCGAGGCAAGGACTGTCCGTGGGCATGAACGTCTACTTCTGCGATGTCTGCGGCGTCCGCGTAACCGATGTCGATCTGCGTTCCGGCCACGGCATGTTGCGGGTCCACGATGTCATCTGCGCGACGTGCCTCGATATGGGCCACGGCAAGGAATGGCTCGCCGCGCGGGCTGGCGAGGCCAGCAGCGCCGTCGCTTTTGGCGCCAGTCAGCGGCCCAGCGGCCCGGGCGCGGCGGCCTTGCTCGACTACGCCCGCGACCGCGCGGCTACCGTCGATGATGAAGACGATGACGCTCCTCACGAAGTGGTGGCTGTCGGGCACACCGACGAAGACGGCACGGATACCCGTCTCGCTCATCACTCCTCGCTCGGCGCAGACGCTCAGGCCCGTCATCTCGATCACGAGGACACCAGCCTGGTCGAACCGGTAGCGACCAATTTCTCAGGCGCCGCGGCTGGTTTCGCGGCCCTGAGCCAATCCCCGGTCGTCGGCGTCAGCGACGATGCCGACGGTGAAGTCACCGAGCGCGTGGCCGAAGAAGTCGATTCAGGCTTGATGCCGGCGATCTCCAGCGTGGCCCCGGCTTCGACGCCAGCACTCGCCCGCCGCCCCAGTGAAGAACATGTCGCATCTCCATTTACCACCCAGTCTGACGACGAATCTGCGGCACTGATCAACGTGAACGAACCCTCTGCCCGCTCCTCGGCCCGTTCCTCAACCAAGCGCGGACGCAGCGATTCCTTGCGCAAGCCAGCCGCGTCAGGGCGCACCACCCCGACCGGCAATCGTTCGTCGGTGGCGGTCGGCCTGCCCAAAAAATCGTCATCCTCCTCGGCCGCCGTTCCGACCAAAACCGGCAGCGGCAAATTCGTCAAATCAAAGAGTGGTCGCTCGGGCAAGCGCGGTGCCTCCGGCCCCATGCCGATGCCGATGAAAATCGCCCTGGTCACGGTGCCGTTAATCATCCTGATCACGATTGTGATGATCGCCGGACGGTCGGGTTCCGGCTCCAAGGTCGCTGACGTCAAAGATCTGCACGCTCAAAAAGAACAGATTTCGCGCAATTTCAATGAAGCCCAGAAGCTCGTGAATGATGCCTATGTCAGCAAGAATGTGGCGCAGATGAAAGCCGCCGATCAACGCTGGAAGCAGTTCATGCAGGAATGGGACCAGTTCAGCGGCGACGCGATGAAATACAGCAAATGGAGCGAAGAAAACTGCAACGAATACTGGGAAGCCCTGCGCGCACCCGACGTCAATGGCCGCACCAAATTGCTGCGCGATGAAATTGTCAAACAGTCGAACGCCCACTGACCGTCCTCATGGTGGCGCTGGTGCCACTGGAGGAAAAAAAACCGCAGGTTCGTCGAGCGGTGGGGCCCGGGCTCTCGCATTGCGCGCCCTGCGCACCTGGGCCGAAGGCGCCACCAACACCGTCGCCGAAGCGCTTGATGGTCTGCGGGCCACCGGCCCCGATGCAGCGTTGGCTCGCGAACTTGCGTTAGGAGCCATGGCGCAACGGCGGTTGTATGACCACCTGTGCGACCGCTTTTTACGTCCTGGTCGGCAGAGTGACTTGTTGCGCGATTGCCTACGGGTGATGGCGCATCAGCTCTTCGCCCTCGACCGGATTCCGCCGCACGCTGCGGTCGGGGAAAGCGTGCAAGCGCTGCGCAGCGCCGGCGAACCGCAATTGACCGGCGTGGCCAACGCGGTCGGGCGCAAACTTGCCGCCTTGCGCCAAGCCGAGCGAACTGGCCCAGGCCCGCTTGGACGGTTGGCGCCAGCCGACATTCCGACTGAGCTGGGCATTCGCCACAGCCTTCCCGATGCGTTGATCGACGATCTCAGAAGCGTGTGGCCCCATGCTGATGAAGACGCCTGCCTCGCCGCGCTGAATCATCTGCCGCCGTTGTGCACCCGCACCCGTCCGGGTTGCGCGCCCTTGCCCGGGCATCCGCTACGTACCGAGGGTGAGTGGAGCTGGTGGGAAGATCCCGCCGAGGCCCTGGCGCTGGTCACCGAGGGCCGCTGCATGGTCCAGGACCGCACTCAGGGCGAGGTTGCCGAGATCACTCGCGTGCGCCCCGGTGAGCGCGTGCTCGACCTGTGCGCGGCGCCTGGCGGTAAAACCCGCGCGCTGCTCGACCGGCAGGCAGATGTCATCGCGGCCGACTCGAATCTCGCGAAGGTCCACCTGTTGGCCAAGGATCCGGCGCTGCGCCAGCGGCTGGTGGTCCAAGACGGCACGCGTCCGGCG
>JANYGY010000105.1 GCA_025362255.1 Planctomycetales bacterium | reverse complement strand
CCGGGGTCAACGTCACCTTAGGCCTACCGATCATCCGAACTTCGGTTGACCACGGTACCGCCTTCGACATCGCCGGGCAGGGTATCGCGCAACATCTCAGCTTAGTCGCGGCGATTCAACTCGCAGGACGTTTAGTGGGTGAAACGTAGTGAAAAATAGTGAGGAATGAACGAATAGGGTGGTCATCCAGCGAATCAAAAAGACCGGTGGGCAGACACGAACAAACCTCGCTGGCACATGTTTTTTGAAACTGGTTACCCGTACAACTGAAGTGAACGTTTCGAAGGTTGCATGCGAAAGTTTACCAAAATAAAAAAATAAGTCATAAAGCATTGTAGTTTAATAACTTAATAATTGTATCATACACTCGATGAAGATTTGACCTAGGTAACCATCCCTCTCGTCTTGCTTCTCATTGCAAATTGCAGTACCACTAGCGGCCTAACCCTGCTGGAGTAATCAGCACATGAAGCGTTCCACGCTCCTCGCCTCCCTTCTCCTCGTTCCTAGCCTCGGCTTCGCTGCCGAAGGCGACCAGGTTGCTCCCGCGACCCAGGACGGCGCCCCCAAGATCCTCTCCTTTGAGGTTGGTACGGCGTTCCAATTCACCCGTAAGCCGTTCAAGAATGCTCAGGGCTACAGCTTCGCGGTAAACATCCCGACGAAGTCGGTCGTCCTCGGCTACTACTTCGAACAGCTCAGCGCCCAGGCTGAATCGAACGACGACAACAATGCAACCTCCACCAAGGTTGACACCAATTCGTCGATCCACGAACTGCGCGCAATCAAGTTGATCCCCGGCACCAAGGACACCCTCGGCGTCGGTCTCGGCGTCGGCATGGGCGACATCACTGCCCGCATCAGCGGCGGGGCTCAGACTGCCGTTCAGCAAGCCACCGTTGGTGACTTGTTCATCAAGTGGTCGCCCCTCTCCGGTGGCGATAGCGTCAAGGCTGCTCTGAACGTGATCGCGGGCTACCGCTTCATGCGCTTCAGCGGCGTTGATCTGGACGGAGCCGGTGCGGACTTCACCGAAACCACCAACAACCTCGACGGCATGCGTCTGGGCCTGTCGGTCGAATTCGGTTTTTGATTCCACTCGCCTCTGATCGCCTCGCGATCTGAGACAGTTGTTTGCTGAGGATCCCCGCGGTGCCACACGCCGCGGGGATCTTCGTTTTTTGACAGGTCTGGTGTCAAGAACTCCTGTTTCACTTCTCGGGCCCGGTCGGCGATACTAGGCACCGCTATGGCCGACGATCTTCCTGCCCGCACTTCTCGTGAACCCCGCGCCGCGCGCCCCGCCGCACGTCCCGGTGATACGCCCCTGGGTGGGCGTGAGCTGCCGCACAATATCGAATTGGAAAAGGCGGTGCTCGCTGCCCTGCTCGATGGCCGCAGCGCAGTGGCGATCCAACGCGTACGCCCGCTCATCGAACATCCGTTGGCGTTCTTCAATCGCGATCACCGGATCGTCTACCTCGCGTGTCTCGAGTTGGATGACGGCAATCATTCGGTCGATCTGCAGGCGGTGTCCGAACTGTTGTCGCGTTACCGATTTCAGGCGGTGTTCGATAAACTCAAACAACAGACGTTGTTGTTCGAGGCCGAGCAGCTTGATGCGCTAGGCCGTGATCGTCTGCGTGAATTGTGGCGGCAAACGGCAGCCGACCGCGCTGATGTTTACGAGGATAGTGCGCTCGCCGCGATCGGCGGCTACAATGCTTTGGGTGATCTGGCGCAGGCCTTTGGGCCGGTCGCCAGCCTCGAACGCAACGTCACCCTGCTGAAGGATTACTACCTCAAGCGCAAGCTGATCACGCGCCTGCAATCGCTGTGCGAAAAGGCCTACCGGACCCCCGAGGATTTTCCGAAACTCGTCGATGAGGGTGGCCAGGCGATCCTCGAACTCGGCAAGTACAACCGTGCGGCGCAGATCTACACCATTGATCAGGTCGCCGACGAGACCCTCGACAAGATCATCGAGCGCCAGAACAACCCGTCACTCGGCATCAAAACCGGAATCGGCGAGTTGGATGATAAGCTGATGGCGCTGCGACCGGGCGGTCTCTACATCCTCGCTGCACGTCCGGGTGTCGGCAAAACCAGTTTCGCCTTGAAGCTCGTCGGCAATATCGCGGGCAATCAGGAATCTCCGCATCGCGCGCTCTTTGTCAGTCTGGAAGTCGACAAGGTCGACTTGCTGAAAAAGCTGGTGTGCGCCGAAGGCGGCATCGACTTCAAGAAGATCGAAGAAGGCCGGCTCGACGAAACCGAGATGGAGACGCTCGCCGGAACGCTCGCCCAGTTAAAGAATTGGAAACTTGATCTGATGGATGTGAGCGACCTCACGGTTCAGGGACTGCGCTCGGTGGTCAAACGCCGGAAATTGGAGATGGGCGATCTGGATCTGGTGGTGCTCGACTATTTGCAATTGCTCAACGCCAGTCGACCAGACATGAATGAATACGAAAAAGTGAGCGAAATCAGCCGGGTGCTGAAAGTCATGTCGCGCGAACTGAAGATCCCGGTGCTGGCCCTATCGCAGATGTCACGCGACGCCGAAAAAGGAGCCGGCACCTCGGCGCGCGCCCCAAAGCTCTCGGACTTACGCGGCTCCGGTTCAATCGAACAGGATGCCGACGCGGTGATCTTCATGCATCGGGTCGATGCCGGCGACGGTCAACGCGAAGAAGGCCCGGACACCGCGCGTAAGATCCAGATCATCGTGGCCAAAAACCGCTTCGGCCCGCAGGGCCTGGTCAATATGCATTTCTATCCGGCCAAAATGCGTTTCGAGCTGGCCGCCTTTGACGACCAGGAAGATGAGCAGATGCACGAAGTCCGTGCCGATCGACGCGAGCGTGGCCAACGACCACCAGCGGTCGAAGAGGACGTGTTCTGACCCCTATATCGGAGTTCAATACCAGGTGAAAGAGCCGCCGCCGCCAGCTCCGGGCAGGGTCTGATCAAACGATACTAGACGGTCGATTGCTAGTTGCGCACTGCCAATCCATTCTACGTGACCGTCACCGAATCCTCGGTTATTTCCTGGGATAGCGCCCCAGTTCGTGATGCGGTCACCAGAAACGCGCGAATGGTTGGCAGGGAATGAATTCGCCCCGAAATTCACGCCGTAGAGATTATCCGCCCACAAAAGCAGAGTGGCTGAGAGTCGATTGTCGGTGATATCTTCAGGTTTGGTCGGCGGACGCCCAACAGGCCATTTCGAGCGCATCGCCCAATACGAATACGGCATATGGTAATACGGCATCGTCATCTTCACGTCGTAAACTTCTTTGGCCAAGGCGGGACAGCGCCATATTCCTGAAATAGTGCCTCCGGTTCCCATGCCCTCCGTGCCAGGTGCTAAGTCCGCCATCGTTCCCAGGTTGAGATCCAACGTGTTCGGGAGAGAGGCTGACCAGATCAGGCACGGTCGAGGTTCGATCCCGCCAACCTGTACGGTGCGCGGAATCTGACCCTCATTGTCATTGCTGTAGGTGATGATGCACATGGTCAGTTGGCGCATGTTTCCGGCACAACGTGCACGCGTGGCACGGTCGCGTACCATTCCAATGAGGGGCATCAAAAGCGCAGCCAGCAAGGCAATGATCGCCAAGACGACCAATAGTTCAGTGAGGGTGAATGCACGTTGCATAGTTGACTCCGATCCTTGGATTCGAAGGACGATGGTTCCGGCGGCATCGACACGGGTCGCAATTTTGATCAGAAGGCTTACGTGATCATGGAAGAATGCAGATATTCGACCGTCTCGGGACCTCTACCCCCCGATCTTAACTAACTGGGAGCCGGCTGAAAAGCGACGATCAAGGGGTTTCAGAAACAGACCCCCGTACAGGAGTCGGCAGTCTGCCGTCGTCACAGGTTTTCAACCGTTGTGCCCCATGAGCGTTTAATGACGAATGGTCAGCAATTGGTTGAGATGCAGACCTCATGGGTGGGCGTCGACTATAACTGCTCGGTGTTTGCTGCGCCCCACCTATGCAATCCACGACGTCGCGTGCCGTCGGCATGGGGGTGCATGCTGAGAGCTCGACCATGAAGCGCACGATAGGAAACGCAGGTCACCAACATCAATATCTTTTAAACGCAGCGCATTGACGGATATAGTATGCGAATGTTCTAAGATTTAGCTTGAGCGCATTGATGCACCGCAGGTAAAGACCGGTGCTGCAAGCCGTGGGGTTGAATTCTTGATCAGACGAAAAAAACCCAAGGAGCCTAATTCAGGAACTCCTTGGGGTTTTAGTTCTATTCAGCAATCGATTAGCGCTTGGCAGCGCCCGCCGTGGCAAAGCAGCCCTGCTCATGGATGAAGGATTTGGCCTTCACATCCATGTCCGACGTGGTGATGAGCCAGCCGGTGACTTTTTGGCTTTTGAACTTGTCGAGTTTTTGCAATTTGTCGCGCATTTCAACGAAAGCTTCGCTTTCCTTGGGCGTAACTTTGGCGTCGTGGCGTTTGATGTCGACGAACCAGACATCCTTGCGACCACGGGCGAGGACGATGCGGCCCGAGCCTTCGATGCCGAAATCCTTGACCGGAACTGCCTCGACGCTTTGGAACACCGGCAGACGGGTGTCATCTGGACCGACCGCGTTGACGACCTCTGCGGGAAGGGGGTGACCGGCCTTTAACAGACGGATGATGGCTTCTTCCGTTGCTCGAATGGCGATGCGCACAGGGACTCCTTGGTCGATGACAGGTGAAATTGATTGGAAAAGAACAGCTAAGCACCGCGGCGCGGCTGCTATTCAGCAGACGGTTGAGATGCTACTAAAAAACTCGAGAAACTCAAGGTCGGTTCCCAATTGTCGACCAAGTGCATCCACCATAGCTTGGATACGGTGTTTTTTAACCCCACCGCTTGGGGGTCTGGCCTGTTTAAAGACCCGCTATTGCCCGGGCCGCACGACGATGATGTGCATAAAAGGTCGCCACGGCCCCGGACCCAAGCAGACTGCGCACCTCAGAGATGGCGGTGTCTCCACCCGGATGGGCCGCGCCGCGCCAGCAATCGAGGGCGAGCGCGGCGTTCGCCACGACCATGTCGTGCAGGGGGCCGGTTTCCTCGCCGTTGAGAAGGCGCTGAAAATGCGTCGCGTTTTCAGGTGCATCGCCACCCGGAAGGCCCGCGTGGTCAAGGCCGTGGTGATGGAAATGTTCAACGATCCGGTGATGAGTCTTGCCCCCGGCGACTTCCCACAGATGCGTCGCGCCGGTGATCGATACTTCATCCAGGCCCGGGTGTCCGCGCACCACGATGCCGCGTTCGACCCCGAGCAGGGTGAGTGCCCCGGCGATCACATGGGCGGTGGATTCGCGGGTGACGCCGACCACTTGACGCGTTGGCCGACAGGGATTCGCCAATGGCCCGGCAAGGTTGAAAATCGTCCGTCCGGGCACCAGTTTTCTGATCTGGGCCATGGCGCCGATCACCGGGTGGAGATTGCGCGCGAACAGGAAGCAGAGGCCGGTGGCGGCGAAGATCTCGGCGAGCTGGGCAGGCGTCAGCATGAATGGGACGCCCAGGGCATCGAGCAGATCGAAGCTGCCGTTGGGCCGACGCGATCCGCGATTGCCGTGCTTGGTGACCGGCACCCCGGCGGCGGCGAGGATGAAGGCGACGGTGGTCGAGACATTGAACCGCGTCAGCTCGCTGCCGCCGGTGCCGCATAGATCCATGCTCGGGCCCGTGATCGGGATCGGCACCGCCCGCGCCAACAACTCCTCGACCAAAGCGGCGAGTTCACCCGCGGTTTCGCCGCGCGCCGTCCACCGGGTCAGCAGTGTCGCGCCGTCCTCGGGGTTGAGGTCCCGGTCGAGCAGCAGGTGGAGCACCTGACGCACCTGGTCGGTGGTCATGCCGGCGGGAGTGTCGATCCAGGAGCGGACGGTGTCAGTGTTCGGCGTCATGTTTGCGAGTCTGTCGCGGCCACCGGCGCATACGAGGTTGGTTGCCGGTGCATGCCGACGACCCCTTGATTCAGCACCTGCATCTGAAACGCTTGGAAGCGCTTCCAGCGGCTTTCACTCCCGCTGGCACATCCCTCTTCCGGAGCTCTGCCTTCTCATGACGACTGCTTCCTCGACGACCCCTAAACCTTTTCGCGTCGGCTTCATCGGCGCCGGTGGCATCGCGCATGCCCATGCCGCGAATCTGAAGAAGATTGCCGGAGTCGAGCTGGTCTGCGCCGCCGACGTCAGTGAAAAAGGTCTCGAGAATTTCAAAGAAAAGCAGGGCATTGCGCGGATTTATTCCGATTGCCAGGAGATGTTGGCCAAGGAGAAGGGCAATCTGGATGCCATCTCGGTGTGCACTCCCAATGGCCTGCATGCGCCCAACAGCATCGCCGCGTTGCAGGCTGGTCTGCACGTGATTGTCGAAAAGCCGATGGCGATGAATGCGGTTGAAGGTCAGGCGATGATCGATGCCGCAAAAAAAGCCGGCAAGCAATTGGTCGTCGGTTTCCAATGGCGTTTCGATCCCAAGACCACGGTGCTGAAGAACCAGGCCGACGCCGGGGTCTTCGGCAACATCAAATATGTCCGCGTGCAGGCATTGCGTCGGCGGGGCATTCCGAACTGGGGCGTCTTCGGGCGCAAGGATCTGCAAGGCGGCGGGCCGATGATCGACATCGGGGTGCACGTCACCGAGATGGCGCACTTCGTGATGGGCAGTCCCAAGCCGATCGCGGCGAGTGGCATGACCGCGACTTATATCGGTGACCGCTCGAGCACCGAGATCGCCAGCATGTGGTCGGGTTGGGATCACAAGACCTACACAGTCGAAGATCTCGCGGTTGGATTCGTGCGCTTTGACAATGGCGCGGTGATGGTCATCGAGTCGTCCTTTGCCGCGCACATCGAAAAAGATGTGTGGAATTTCCAGGTCATGGGCGACAAGGGCGGCTCGACGTTCGATCCCTTGCAGATCTTCACTGATTATAATGGCCAGATGTGGAACAACACGCCGGGCTGGGTCGGCGGCGACGATAATTTCTACCTCAAGATGAAGCACTTTGTCGAAGTCTGCCGCGATGGCCGCAACAACGTGTCGTCAGGCGAACATGGCCTGATGGTGCAGAAGATCCTCGACGGCATCTACAGCTCGGCGGTCGCTAAAAAAGAAGTCACGATCAACTGATTCGGGATCGTGAATGGGCGCGGGTGCCGGGCGTGAAAGTCCGTTCGGCACCCGGGCTGCGCCGCTGACGGATCACAGTCCGGCGGTGATGCCCCGCCTGGCGAGAGCTTGTTTCAACAAGGTGATGCTGGCGCCATGATCAGGCGGATTGGTTTTCGAAGTGGCGGATTTTTCCAGTTCGAGTTCGCTGCGTTCCTTGAGATCGCGAACCACGTCGGTCAGGGCGCCGATCACTTCAGGACCACCAAGATCGTCGAGCAGAATGATCAGCGCTAGGCGGCGATCCTGATCGGCGGAGGGCAGGCTGATGATGCGCTGCGCCACATAGGGTGACCAGCGCGCCGGGTCGTCGGTGCGCAGCACCGTCAGCGCGCGCGCCGGCCACCACGGAGACAGCCGCCCGATCGGTTCGCCGAGCACGGCATCGACCAGCGGTGCAAGTTCGTCGACCGTCCACTCACTCAGGTTGCTGCGCTCAATGGCTGTGGTCGGATCGTGGACGGCGGCCAACCACGCATCGCGTTGGGCGAAGCGGGCGATGCGAATCGTGTTGTCGCTCTGCCACACCCGCCACGCCTTGCCGGCGGCCGCGCCATAGCCGGTGATCGAGCGTAGGGTTTCGGCTGCCATCGTCCGCACATCGTTGGTGGCTTCGCTGTCGGCGAGATTGACCAAGGTGGTGATCGCACGGTAGTCGCCGCTCGCCGCCAAGCCGCGCACCGCCAGGAACTGGGTCCAGGCCGAGGCTTCCGGGGCGCGCGGATTTTTTCCCGGCTCGGCCTGGTCGGGATTGGCGGCGATAGCAGTCAGCGGCGGACACAGCCGAGGGTCGCCGAGATTGGCCACGGCTTCGAGCAGCGCGTCCCGCCGCAAGTCAGTGAGGGTGCCGAGCAGGGAGATGATCGTCGGCAAGGCTGGGGCGCGAGCCGCAAGCATCCCAAGGGTGTCGCGCATCGCACGTTTGGCGAGGTCGTCGGTTTCGGCGTCCTGGCGGGTGAGCGGTTCGATCGCGCGCGGATCGCCACTGCTCACCAGGCTTTTGGCGGCGGCTTCGCGAATCGTCGATTCTGGAGCGCGCAATAATTCCAGCTGACGGGCAAGCACGTCGTCGCCGCTGCATTGGCCGAGCGCCAGCACACTCAGCTCGCGCACCCGCGCCTCGCGGTCACGCGATAACGTCAGCAGCAGCGGGGCGGGCGTCGTGCCCCCGATGCCTGCGCACACCTGCACGATGCGGGCACGCAGACGCCAATCGCGGTCGCTCGCCAGCACGGTCAAATCGGTGATCACTTCGGGATGCCGGCTGCCTTCGGTGATCAGATTGCGGATCGCCTTGGCTTGGGTGCGCGCATCCTCATCGGTGATTCCGGCGAGATCCCCTGACCACGGCTTGGCCGCGGTGCCGGTTGGCGGCGCGACCCAGCGGGTCACGGTTTTCGCCGCGCCCACCACGTCGAGGCCATGACGTTCGCCGCCGTCTTCGGTGGACTCGGCTGCGAAAGATGACGTTGGCCACAACGGCAGGGCAGCGAAACCGGAAACCAGAACGAATGAAAGTCGGAGCATGTCGCGAATGGTGGACCCGGACCCACGCCCCGGAAGTGGAAACCGCCCACGCGCTTGCCACCTGAACGGTGGCCTGACACTTTGCCCGCTAACGCGAACAACCGTCAGCAAACACCTGTCTTTGGCAGGGATGAAAGAATTTCATGAGCGCCTTGTTTGGAACCTGGATCGGCAATCACACGAGTGGAATCTGGCATCCGCAGGTCGACCCGGCGTTGGTTGACGACCCGCGTTTCCCCGCCTTGCTGGCGTCCGCCAAAGCCGGGGTGTCGTTCAGCGAGGCGGTTGTTTTGGTCACCGGGGCCTCAGACCCCAATTCGATCGGTTATGCGATCGCCCGTAATTTTGCCCAGGGGGGCGCCAAGGTCATCATCACCGGATCACGCGATCTGCCCAAGATCACCGCCACGGCTGAACAACTGATCGCCGAAACCGGTGCCGGCAGTGTGTTGCCGGCCCAGGTGAACCAGGGCGATCTGGCGCAACTCGATCAACTGCTCGATCACGTTAAGACGCAGAACCTGGCCCTGACCCACGTCTATCCCTTTGCTGCAATCAACCACCCGGCGCTGTTTGTCGGGATCAAGCCAGACGATTACTTGCGGGTGTTCAGCGTGAATGTCTTTGGCGTCTATCACCTGTGCGCCCAGCACGCGCGCCGCGCACCGCGCTCGACGCCGTGGTATGTGTGCGTGCCGTTGTCGCCGAATGACGGTCGGATGCAGGGTTCGGGCTTGTACCCGGCGACCAAGCAGGCGCTGATTCCGATCGTCGTCCAAGGGCAGAACGAAGTCGGTGATCGGCGTGGTGGCACGTACATCGGGATGTCGATCGCGTGGACCCGTTCGGCGTTGATGAGCGGTCTCGATGCGGGCGTTGAAGCCGCCAAGGCACAGGGCCTGAAGGTCTTCGAGACCCGTGATACCGCCGATGTCGCGACGCTGCTGGGCACGCCCGGGGCCCAAGTGCTCAAGGGCACGGTGGTCGATGCTGCCGGCGGGTTCGGCAGCATCGCCGCTAAGGACATGGCGAAAGTCTTCGGGGCCCACTGACGTGCTGTGGGCGCTGCTGCTGACCGCGCTCGCCGGCGGAATCCTGGCCCTGGTGCTCACCCGCCTGGCGATGCACCTCGCACCGCGTTTGGCTTTTCTCGATCGACCTGGATCAGAGGCGCACAAGCAGCAGGCCCGGCCCGTGCCGTATGGCGGTGGCCCGGCGATGGCGATCGCTTTGGCCGTGGCGGTGGCCGTGGGACTGTGGGTGTTCGAGTTGCGCCCAAAAGTGATCGAGCCGCTGATGATCGACCACGGCGCCATGTGGCCGGTGTGGCTCGGCGCTGTGATTCTGCTGGTGCTTGGGGCCATCGACGATCGGCACGCGCTGCGCGCCCTGCCGAAATTGGCGATCCAATCCGCGGTCTGCGCCAGCGCAGTTTTTTACGGCGACCTTGCAATCGACAGCTTGCGTCCATGGCCGGTGCTGGCCTATGGCCTGGCGTGGGCGTGGCTCGTGGTGGTGAGCAATGCCTACAACCTGCTCGACCACGCCGATGGCCTGGCCGCTGGCTGCGCGGTCATCTCGATCGTCGTCTTATTGTCGGGCAGCTTGTGGGCCGGTGATGCGACCCTGAGCCTGCTATGGATGGGCCTGATCGCGGTGCTGATCGGGTACCTGTGGTGGAATCGTCCGCCGGCGCGGGTGTACATGGGTGACGCCGGCAGCCTGCCGCTCGGTTTTCTGATCGGCGTGGGAACCTTGAGCGTGACCTTCTGGCCGGCTGGAATCAGCGGTTCGCCGTTGGCCTTGGCGACGCCGTTTCTGATCACCGCGATTCCGTTGTTCGACACCGCCGTGGTGGTGGTCAAACGACTGCGCCGCCATCGCCCGATCATGCAGGGCGATCGCAATCACATCAGCCATCGCCTGTCCCGCCTGGGCCTGACTCCGCGCACCAGCCTGGCCACAGTGCTCGCGCTGCACACCGCGCTTGCGGTCGGGGCCCTGCAATTGCGCACTGGCGACGCGCTCGCTGGAGGACTGGTTTTACTTCAAGCTGCGGCGGTGTTGGGGGCGGTGATGCTGTTGGAAACCAGCCGCGATCACGGCACATGACTGGTACTTCCTCGGCCACTCCACTCTCCGAAAAGGAGCGATTGCAGCAGGTCCTGACGGTCATCCATTCGACGTTGACGGTGTTGCTGATCGCCCTGCGTCCGCTGGTCTGGGATGGCGATGTGTCCTCGCCGGCGAACCTGGTGTACTTGGCGTTGATTCTCCTCGCGCTGCTCATCACCGTGGGCGAAATCGCCGGCGGTTTGCGTACCGCGGTGCGCTGGTCAGTGACCGGTCTGCTCTTCGCCGCGCTCGTCATCGTCGTGATTCCGGCAGCGCTCAACGCGCCGATCCCGGCGACTGGCTCGGCCTTCATCTGGCAATTGGCCCTGCATCTGGGGCTTGGCGCGTATCTCATGCAGACGATTCCGGGACGGGAGTCCCTGGCGTGGTCGGCGTTGGTCGCGGGTCTCGGGGCCGAGGTCGCTATCGGGTGGGTCCAGGGTTTGTATGTGCTGCCCAAAATGCTCACTGATCACCAGTCTGCTGCCGCAATCATCGCCGAAGGCACTGAGCCGGATGATTTTGCCGAGCGAATCGCCAATGGCGGATGGTTCGGCACTTTCACGTTATCGAATTCCCTCGCTGCGTGGCTGCTGCTGACCGTGGTACCAGTGCTCGGCATCGCCTGGCGCGTTGGTCTGGCGCGCTGCGTCGCATCACCGCTCACGTGGATCCTGGCCCTCGGCGGCAGTGGATTGCTGGTCGCGACGCGCAGCAAAGGCGCACTGATTGCCCTCGCCGCCGCCGCTGGCGGATGGTGGCTGCTGCGCCAGCGCGGCTGGCTGCGCTGGCTGCCGATGCTGCTCATTGGCTTGGCGGTGGGGTTGGTGGTTATGCGGCCGGCGTGGTCCTCTGGACTCACCGCCAGCGCCCAAGTGCGTTGGGGATATTGGTCAGGTGCCGTGGCGCTGGTCCGTGAGGCACCCCTCACTGGCTTAGGTATCGGCAGTTTTGCCGAGCGTTCATCCGGAGTCATGCCGCTGTGGGCAGAACCCTCGCGCATGGTCCACAATGAGCCGCTCGAACTGGCGGTCGTCGCCGGAATCCCGGCGGCGCTCCTGTTGGTGCTCGTACTACTGCTCGTCTGCTGGCCGCGCCGGGTCGACGCCGATCAATGGGCGGATCACGACAGTCGGTTCGGTGCAAAAACGCCCTGGCTGGCCCCGATCACCTTGGCGCTGATCACGGCGTATCTGGCGCTGCTCGGCATGCTCGATGGCAATCTCGGCTGGTGGCCTGGAGGTGCGTCGATGCTCGGTCAAGGCGCCTGGGGCGTGCTGGTCGGCGGAGGTCTGGCGCTGTGCCTGTTGTGGTCGCTCCGCAGTCCGCTGCCCGCGCGCTGGTGGCTGCGTCTGGCGCTGGCGGCGCTGGCCTTGCATACCCTGATCGATTTCGATCTGCATAGCTTTGCGATTATCGGCACCCTGATCACGGTCGCCGTGCTCGCCGGCGGAACGCACCGCGAATCGCCGGTGCCTCGTTGGGTGGGTGCCGTGGGTCTGATCGGTGTATTGGTTTTCAGCACTAGCTGGATCTGGTGGGCAAATAGGGCAATGGACCTGCGTTACGCGGATAATCTGGTGCGCGCGATGCGTCTGATTCGTGATCCAGCACACATCGAGGAAGGTTTCGCCTCGGTCGCCGCTCAACTCGGAGTCGAGCCACCCGCCATCGGAGATCGCCGTGGATGCAGCGAATTGCTCGCTCAGGCGGTCGCCACCGGCTTGGCGTGGTCGGCGGCAGATCCCACGCTCACCACCACATTCATCAGCGTCTTGCCGCCCTCGATAGAACGCCTGGCGCGGCTCGATGAAATGGCTCTCCGCCTGCCGTATTCCCTGGCGGTGACTCGCTTGCGCGCTCAGGATTACCTCGCCGCCAAACAGTTTCCCGAGGCAGTCAACGAAATGCGCCGGGGCATCGCGATTGCTCCTGCGTACCTACCCATGCGCCAAGAGCTTGAGACGCTCTGCGAGCAATTGATCACTCATGATCCCGCAAACGCTGAACGTTGGCACAAAGAACAGGCGGATTCGGCTCGGCAACGTGAGTCCTTAGCCTCCATCGTCAATTATCGCAACCGCAGCAGGTGATGATCTCGGTCTGCCCATGAGCAGCGAACTCCCTGGCAACGTGCCGTCCCATTTTCAGTATCGTATATCTTATCAGATGCTCTTTCGCCCCGCCAACCCCGGAACACCATCCATGACATCACTTTTCTCACCTCGTTCACG
>JANYGY010000098.1 GCA_025362255.1 Planctomycetales bacterium | reverse complement strand
GGCGAAGCCCGCGGCCGGTCGGCTTGATTCCTGCGCTGCAGTTCAGCAATAGGTATTGAACAGATTTTCCAAGTATTCCTGGCGCGCCGAGGCCAGCGGTGCGACGTCACCCTTGGCCAGGATGTAGGCCTGCAATTTCTCGAGGTCGACCTTGCCGGCCTCAATGTCCTTGCCGATGCCTTTGTCGTAGGACGAGTAGCGCTTATCGACGAAGGTCGCGAGCTGCTTGTCCTTGATGATCTTCTCGGCGATGCGCAGGCCGCGGGCCCAGGTGTCGATGCCGCAGATGTGGGCATAGAACATGTCTTCGACGTCATAGCTGTCGCGACGGACTTTCGCATCGTAGTTCAAGCCGCCGGTGCCCATGCCGTTCTTCTGCTGGAGAATGATGGTCCACGCCTGGGCGCACTCGCGATAGTCATTGGGGAACTGGTCAGTGTCCCAGCCGTTCATGACGTCACCGCGATTGGAATCGATCGAGCCAAGCGCGTTGTCGGCGGTGCACACCGCGAGCTCGTGACAGAAATCGTGACCGGCAAGGGTCGCGTGATTCTGTTCGATGTTGAGCTTGAAATGTTTTTCGAGGCCGAACTTGCGCAGCATGCCGAGGACCGTCGCGCTGTCGAAATCGTACTGGTGCTTGGTCGGTTCGCAGGCCTTGGGCTCGATCAGGAACTGACCCTTGAAGCCGATCTTCTTGGCGTAATCGACAGCGAGCTGAAAGAACAGGCCGGCGTGCTGCTGCTCACGACCGAGATCGGTATTCAGCAGACTGTTGTAGCCTTCGCGGCCGCCCCAGAAAACGTAGTTCTCGCCGCCAAGGAACTTACTGACGTCGAGCATCTCCTTGACCGAATTCGCACAGTAGGCGAACACGTCGGCGTTGGGACTGGTCGCTGCACCCTGGCTGAATCGGACATGCGAAAACATGTTCGCGGTGCCCCACAACAACTTGACGCCGGTGGCCTTCTGCAGCTCTTTCAAGCGCTCGGCGACGGTCCACAGATTTTTGTTGGTCTGGGTGACGTTGGCGCCTTCGGGGGCGACATCGCGATCGTGGAAACAGTAGTATTCAACGCCGAGCTTGGTGATGAAATCGAAGACCACTTCGGTGCGCTTGACCGCCATCTCGACCGAGTTGGTGCCGTCTTCCCACGGGCGGACCAGGGTGCCCGGCCCAAAGATGTCGAGCGCGGTGCCCCGGAAGGTATGCCAATAACACACCGCATTGCGCATCCAGTCTTGCATCGACTTGCCGAGGATTTTGGCCTTGGGATCGAAGTAACGGTAGGCGAAGGGATTGTCGGAATCCGGACCTTCATAACTGATGGTCGGAATGGCGGCGAAATGCTTGGTGAAAGCCATGAAGGTGATTCCTTGGAAAACGTGGCAGATGGCGGCAGAAGCGAAGGTGAGAGCAAGGTGAGAGCGGCGGAGGCTAGAGCTGGCACGGCGGGTGGCAACCCTGGGCATGTCGGCGTGGAAGCGCTTTCACCCGCGGTTCCATGCGATTCCGCGTGATTCGATACGATTACACGTGGTTGCCGAGGTCAGCGTGCAACCTATCCTGCACGGCCCCAAGGACGACCACCGATGCCAAATTACATGGAGCTGCCACCGGGCCCTGAACTGCCTACCGTGATCAATGCGGTGATCGAAATTCCCAAGGGCTCGTCGAACAAATACGAATACGACAAAGAGCTGAATGTCTTCCGGCTCGACCGCACGCTCTATAGCCCGGTGCATTATCCAGGTGCCTACGGCTTCATCCCTCAGACCCTGTCCGAAGACGGTGACCCGCTCGACGTGGTTGTGATCGTCGAACACGAAACCTTTTCCGGCTGCCTGATCGAAGTCCGTCCGCTGGGCGTGCTGGTGATGCGCGACGATCAGGGCCTCGACCACAAGATCCTGGCGGTGCCGGTTGCGGACCCGCGCATGCGCGATGTCCACGGCCTCCAACATCTGGCCAGCCATTACCTCGCCGAGGTCGATTACTTCTTCAACATCTACAAGGATCTTGAAGGCAAAAAGTCGGATACTTACGGCTGGGAAGACCGGCTGGTCGCGCATCGCGTGATCATGGAATGCGTGCAGCGTTATAAGGACCTCAAGTCCGGCCTGATCGACCGCTGGAACAAGCCGACCGCCAAGGGGCGCAAGGCCAAGGTCAAGATCATGGAAGGCACAGGCATGTCGCGCGCCACCATGGCGGCCTCGGCGGCCTCATTGCCGATCGCCCAGAAATAATTTTTTTCGACCCATTACGGCAGGCATCCCATGGCAGTCCTCGGCATCGATCTCGGCACTTCTGGCTGCAAAACCGTGCTCGTCGCACGCGATGGCCGGATCCTGGCTTCGGCCACCTCCGAGTATCCCCTGTCGACGCCCAAGCCGCAGTGGAGCGAACAGGACCCCCACGATTGGTGGCGCGGTCTGGTGGCCTCGGTGCGTGCGTGCGTGCAGCAGGCGCCGAACGAAAAAATCGAAGGCATCGGCATCGGCGGCCAGATGCACGGCGCGACGCTGCTCGATAAACAGGGCGCCGTGGTACGTCCGGCGATCTTGTGGAATGACGGCCGCTGTCAGGTCGAGTGCGACGAATTGCACCGTGCGGTTCCGGGTCTGATCAAGGAAACCGGCAACCGGGCGTTGGTCGGCTTCACCGCGCCGAAATTGCTGTGGGTGCAAAAACACGAACCCAAAGTGTGGAAAAAAGTCACCACCGTCTTGTTGCCGAAAGATTATCTGCGCTGGCGTCTGACCGGTGAAAAAGTCGCTGAAATGAGCGACGGCGCCGGCATGTTGCTGATGAACGTCGCCAAGCGCACGTGGTCGGCGAAGATGCTCAAAGCCTGCCACATCGACGAGACGTTTCTCGGACGATTGATCGAAGGCACCGAGATTTCCGGCACAGTAACGGCCGAAGCCGCGCGCGAACTCGGCATTCCCGAGGGTGTGCCAGTGGTCGGCGGGGCTGGCGATCAGGCGGCCGGCGCGGTCGGCGCGGGCAGCGTCAAGCCCGGCCAGACGACAATCGCGATCGGCACCTCGGGCGTGGTGTTCACCACCACCGCTGGCTACAGCCCTGAAAAAGACGGTCGTCTGCACACCTTCTGCCACGCCATTCCCGGCATGTGGCATCAGATGGGCGTGATGCTGTCGGCCGCCGGATCATTGCAGTGGTATCGCGACACGCTGTGTTCCGGGGTTGATTTCGCCGAGCTGACCGCCGAGGCGGCAACCGCACCGATCGGCTGCGAAGGCCTGATATTCCTGCCCTATCTCACCGGCGAACGCACTCCGTTGTGCGATGCCAAGGCGCGCGGTGGTTTCATCGGGCTTACCCGCCTGCACACCCGCGCCCACCTGACCCGCGCGGTGCTCGAAGGCATCTGCCTCGGACTGGCTGACTCTCTGAGTCTGATCCGCGCCGCCGGCACCACCGTCACCGAAGCCACCGCCACCGGCGGGGCGACGCGCAGCGATCTGTGGATGCAGATCCTCGCCGACACCTGCAGCGCCAAGATCATCCTGCGCACCGGCGCCGACGCTGGCCCAGCCCTGGGCGGTGCTCGCCTCGCGCTGGTCGGCGCGTGCGGCGTCAAGCTCACCACCGCCTGCGCCCCAGGCCCGATCGAGAAGACCTTCACTCCGGATGCGAAGCGTGTGAAGGCGTACGCCGCGCTACGTAAGCACTTCCAGGCGCTGTACCCGGCATTGAAGCCGACCTTCCACGCTCTTTAGAAAATGCTGCCGTTGGGCGTGCGGCGTTTCGGCGTGCGGCGTTCAATCGAACGGCTTGTCCTTCAACGCCGAACGCCGAACGGGGGCAATCATTTCATCGCCACCTCGATGGCGGCCACCGTCTTGGGAATTTCCCGGGTCAGGACTTCGCAGCCGTTAGGGGTGACC
>JANYGY010000095.1 GCA_025362255.1 Planctomycetales bacterium | reverse complement strand
CAGGCACCTTGAAGCGTCCCGCTGGCTGCGTTATGTAAGCAGCTGCGACTTGTAAGCAGCTGCGCTTTATAAGCCGCTGCGCGACGTAGGCTGATTGCCATGTCCGTGCCGCTGCCGCCCTACATTCCCAGCCGTTTTGCTTACCAGCGTCGACTCAGCCGGGCGGTGCGTTGTGGCAGTGTGCAGATCGGCGGTTTGATCGGTGGCCGACCGGCGCCGGTGATCATCCAGACGATGTGCACGACCAAGACGCCCGACATCGCGGCGACCGTCGCGCAATGCATCGTGTTGGCCGAGGCCGGTTCAGAGATCATCCGCATCACGGCGCCAGGAGTGAAAGACGCGCTCGCGCTGGGCGCCATCCGCCGCGAATTCAGCGCCGCCGGTTTTTCCCAGATACCGCTGTGCGCCGACATCCACTTCATGCCCGCCGCCGCCATGGAGGCGATCGAGCACGTCGAGAAAGTGCGCGTCAATCCAGGAAATTTCGCTGACAAGAAAGCCTTCAAGATCATCGAGTACAGCGACGCACAGTATGCCGAAGAGGTCGAGCACGTCGCGGAACGCTTCACGCCGCTGGTCACCCGCGCCAAGACGCTCGGCCGCTGCCTGCGCATCGGCACCAACCATGGATCATTGTCCGATCGGATCATGAACCGCTGGGGCGACAGTCCGCGCGGAATGGTTGAAAGCGCGATGGAATTCGTGCGCATCGCCGAAGCCGTGGGCTTCTACGATCTGGTGATCAGCATGAAGTCCTCGAATCCGAAAGTGATGGTCGAGGCCTATCGTCTGCTGGTCGCGCATTTGGCGGCGCATGGCCAGGCGTATCCCCTGCACTTGGGCGTGACCGAGGCCGGCGATGGTGAAGACGGGCGGATCAAAAGCGCTGCTGGCATCGGCGCGTTGCTTGAGGACGGACTTGGCGACACCGTGCGCGTCAGCCTGACCGAACCACCGGAATTCGAACTGCCCGTCGCTCGCGCCCTGGTCGCCCGGTATGCCGGCTGGCGCAATACCGGCACCCCCACTCAAGCTTCAAATGGCGCACCACGCGAGGCCATCGACCCGTATTCGTTTCAACGTCGGGCCGCCGAGATCACCCGGTTGGGTGCTGATATCCCCGTGGGTGGGACGTTGATTCCGCGCGTGTTGGCGCCGACTGGTGCATTAGGTCCACTAGGTAAAGAACCCGCTGCCGATGCGGTGGTCGCCGATGGCACCTTGTGGCGCTTGATGGCCGCGAGCATTCCCGGCGCCGAGCGCGGAAATCCGACGCCCTCAGCCGCGACCCATACCCAGGTGCCGCTCCTGCTCAGCAAAGCCGGTGAACCGCTGGGGCCGATCGCTGCCGGGGCCCTGCTGCTGCTGCGCCTCGAAGGCGCCGATCCCACCGCCGCCCTGCGCACGACCATCGCCGAACTGCCCGATGGCTTGGTCGTCGGCCTCGCCGAATGTGGATTAATGGGCGAAACGCGGGCTTATCGGCTGCTTGCCGCGGTCATCGAAGAACGCTTCGCCGCGGGCGGTCCGCGCCACGCAATCGCCATCGCGCTGCCTTTTCAACGCGATGAACTCTCTATCGCCGCGATCGCCGGCGGCCTGCTGATCGATGGCATCGGCGACGCGCTGTATCTACCCGCCGCCGCTGATCCCCGACGCTTGGCATTCACCCTTTTGCAAGCCGTCAAAGCCCGCATCACCCGCGCCGATTACGTCGCCTGCCCCAGTTGCGGCCGCACCCAGTTCGACCTCATGGAGGTCACCGCCCACATCAAGGACGTCACCAACCACCTCGACGGCGTGACCATCGCGATCATGGGCTGCATCGTGAACGGCCCCGGCGAAATGGCCGACGCCGACTTCGGCTACGTCGGCTCCGGCCCCGGAAAGATCGACCTCTACCGGCGCAAAGAAAAAGTCCGCAACGGCATCCCCCAAGCCGGTGCCCGCGACGAACTGCTCAGACTGATCAAAGACAGCGGACTGTGGAAAGAGCCTGGAGCTTGAGCCACAATGCCTCACCGATCCGCTTCATGACCATCCCTGGTCTGTCGTATGCGATCCTGATGGCAAAGGCGACAGCACTGCGACTGCTGCCCGAACGAAACCGAGGCATCACCCCCTATTATCGTCAAGGTTTCCAAGGGCGGTTGACAGCTGCCGAATCGCAGTTGCACCACCATGGCCCAACGACCTGCCTGTTGGAGATCGGTTGCGGCCGGGATCTGCTCGTGTCTCTCGTGGCCGCGGTTTGTCACGGCAAACGGACAATCGCCTTCGATGTGACTCCGCTGGCGGATCTGGCCCTGGTGAACTTCACCCTCGCATCCCTGGGAGCCTCGCCGGTGACAAATTGGCAGGACATGGAGTCCCGGTACGGCGTCCGCTATGTCGTGGCGTCTTCGATTGCCGCGGTGACCGCCCTCTGGGATGGAGCCGCCTCGACTGCGGCATTTGAGCACATTCCCGTCGACCAATTCCAAAAAATGGTGTCCCACCTGCGATCGGTCCTGTCAAAAGGAAGGGGCGTGACCGCAGCAATTGATTATCGAGACCACTGGTCGTTCCTCGCGCCCGTTTCCCCCGACCATTTTTACGGCCTATCCGATACGGCCTTTGGCCGCATCAATCCCCCACGGATGTTCCAAAATCGACTTCGCCATGCTGAGATCTGTGACTGCTTCTCGCAAGCCGGCTTCGCAATCATCAGTCAAGAAATTGAGCCACTCGCCCTCACCGTTCCCCGGGCACGATACGCCCCTCGATTCAGCCATCAGACGGATGAGGCACTCGCGATCGGGATTGCGCGTGTTGCCTGGAACCGCTTGGCCAACGATGATACCTCATGCGCATCGCGCTGATCACACCTGAATATCCCGGTTGCGGGCCGAGCTTCGGCATTGGCAGATATGTCCGCGATCTGAGCGAAGGGCTGACCGACTTAGGCCATGCAGTGATGGTGGTCGCTGCAACTGACACTGGATGCTTTCGCATAAAATCCGGAGCGACGCCGCTAGTGACCGGCCCGGCTCACCCACGGCTCATCCTGCGTCCATTGCTGGCCCAGCGCTGGCTCGTCAACGAACTGTCTGCATTCGCACCGGACATTGTCGAGTTGTCGAACTGGGGCGGACTCGGTTCATTCCTTCCCACATCCTGGCCGACGGTGGTACGTCTCTCAACCTCGGCGGCAGATCCGAGTTTTCGAACAACGGACATTTTCCGTCCGCTGCGCCATTTTTTAGAACGCACCACCGTTCAGCGGGCAACCCTGCTGGTGGCTGACAGCCGCGCCATGGCCGATGCCGCGCGGGTTTTTTTCGGCCGCGAGACCGACTCGGTGATCTTGCATGCCTATCGCGGCGCGATCGATCCGCTCTCCCCTCGTAACGATCCCGCGGTCCTCTATGTCGGTCGTTTGGAACGGCGCAAAGGCATAGACGTTTTGCTGGCCGCTTGGCCCGCGGTGCGCAGGTCATTGCCAGAGTCTACGTTGCATATCGTCGGGCGGGATCAGAACGGATTTGCTCAGCACATTCCCGCGGGATTAGGCATCACTTGGCATGGAGAAGCGAGCAACCAACAGCTGCACGCGCTCCGCCAGACCTGTCGCGTACAGGTCGTGCCTTCACGCTTCGAAAGCTTTGGCTTGGTCGTGCTTGAGGCGTGGGCGGGCGGCCTGGCGGTCGTCGCTTCAAACGTAGGCGGCCTGCCTGAAGTCCTTGGCGAAGTCGGTCTGCTCGTTCCAGGTGATGACCCGGCGGAACTGGCCAAAGGACTGATCCAAGCACTGGACACGAAACAAGCGGAGCGTTGGGCCGCGCTGGGTCGACAGCGACTTATATCGCATTTTATGTGTTCCCCGTGGGTTGAAGAGAATCTACGGTTGTATGGTCGGGCGATCGGAATGAGGTGATGACGATCACCTCCCGACCGGGTATCCGACTCGTCATGCGTGGCGTGCGGTGGCTAAAACTCCTCACAGTGACGGCGCGCTTGAACACGTGCGTATCTTTAAATGCGCTGGCCGGCCGCAGCCTGATCGACGGTACAACTCTCGATCAGACATGGGAGTCAGAATGATGATATGCGAGGCATCAGCGCTGACGGGGCGGATCATGATTGTAGATGGCAAGCCGATGACCGGCGGAGGACAGCGCATGCTTCCACTCATCGCTCATGCCCTGATGGACCACACCCCGGTGGTGGTCCGTCCGCATGCAGGTGACGACCAAGCAGCCTTGCACGATGTCGTGGTAGAAAAGCTCACTTTCCCGTCCTACCCTGAAGAAATGCGGCGCTGGGGGCCGATGCTAAGCATGCTTCCTCAGGTTCTGGACACCGCTTGGCGCCTGCGCCTGTGCATCCGGCGCAACCACATCCGCAGCGTCATCGCCAACGACCTCTACAGCGTAATCCCCCTGTTGCCGGCCATCGCAGGGCTGGGGATACCGCTGATCTTCTACGCCCATTCCTGTGATCTTCCGCCGGCCGCCGCTCGGCTCCTGGTGCGCTGCACCGGAGTGATCGCCTGCAGCCAAGCCGCCGCAGACGCGTTGCCGGGATCTCCACTTCCGGTACGGGTGGTGCACAATGCCGCCCACGTCCC
>JANYGY010000063.1 GCA_025362255.1 Planctomycetales bacterium | reverse complement strand
CGGCGATCCGATCCGTCAGACGCTGGTGATCGACGGCCACAAAGTCGCGGTCGATGCCCTGGGCATCGTCGCGGTGCGCTTGGACGCCAAAGGTCAGGTCGAGGCCTTTGCTGCGGGTGGCCTGAAGTCCGTCAGCGCACCCGGCTTGCAGTTGGATCTCGCTGAGCGCACCGACCTTGCCCTGTGGCGCGATGCGAAGGGTGTTTGGCATGGTGTGCTGCAGGGCGTTGATGGTCCGGTGCCAGTCACGTTGGCCGCGCGGACCTCGGACTGGCTGCGGCTGGCGGTGCCGACGCCGCTCCAACCCTGAGCCCTGGTTGCAAAATCACCGAACGCCGCTTGGAGGAGACTGTAAACGCACAGAATACGGTCTCCGGAGGTAGCCCATGGACGTTCAGCCGATCAGCGCACTCAAGGCCACCATGCCGGCCGTGCTTCGCTCATTGCGCGAAAACCGGCGTCCGGTCTTGGTGGTGAGCAAGGGCAGACCCCAGGCGGTACTTCAAGACGTGGCCTCGTATCAGGGCACGCAAAACGCGCTCGCCCTGTTGAAGATGCTGCTGCAATCCGAAAAGAGCGTCACTGCTAAGCGAGGCTCCAGCACGAAGGAAGTGCTCGCCCGCCTGCGCGCGCGGGTGCGGGCTCAGGCGGTGTCTGTGCGAGGGGCAACAGGGACAGAGGCAGAAGCCCAGTGACAACGCGGTACGCCATCCGATGGACCCCGGAGGCGGAAGCCGATGCTGCCACCATCGTGGATTTCCTCAACGACCCGATCAACGCAGAGAAGGTTCTCGTGCAGCTCGGAGAGAAGGCCGACAGCCTCCAGACTCTGCCCGAACGAGGCAGGGTTGTGCCAGAGCTGCGGGAGATCGGTGTGTTGGCCTATCTCGAGATCGTCCACAAGCCCTGGCGGATGGTGTACAAAGTTCAGGGTCGCGAAGTTTGGATCATGGCCGTGCTTGATGGCCGTCGCGATCTGACCGATCTTCTATTCGAGCGCTTGACGCGCTGAGCGTATCCTCTGGCACGAAATTGCCGCGAATTGCCGGGCACGCTTCCTTTGAAATCCACCGATCATCTCAGCCATCACCAGCGCGGCGAAAGTGACCAGGGGTGCAGCAGACCAAGCGGTGAAAGCGCCGGACGAGGTGTTGGCTATCGCGGAAACCGGTGGCCAGCGCGATCGCCTTGACCGCCAGATTGGTGGTGAGCAACAGACGTTTCGCCTGTTCGATGCGCCGTGCCTCAAGCCAGGTCAGCGGCGCGACCCCGAGTTGCGAGCGGAACATGTGCGCGAAATGCGAGGTCGACCAGCCAACCCGTTTGGCCAACGCTGCGACATCCAGGGGTTCGGGCGGGCCATGCGCCAGCCAATCGACCAAAGCTGCCAGCGCCGGATCGATGCCCGCCAATGAGGCTCCGGGAAGATCGAGGGCAGCCAGCAACAGGCCTCGTTCCAAAGCGTTGGTCGCCAGCCACAGGCGCTGGCGCTCGGACCCCGACCACCATCCATGCGCCTCGCGCACGGCGTCGCGCAGGGCAGCGTCGTGTTTGTGCTCGGGCACCCGGAGGGCCACTCCAGGCGCGGTTTCAGGCCAGATCAGTAGGTCACGCCAAGCCGTAGGTGGATTGAAGAAAATCCAGGTCTCCTCGCCGCCCTGGGCAAAGACCACCCGATAGGGGGTGCCCGCACGCACCAGCAGCAGCGACCCCGGGGGACATATCAGCGACTGCCCACCGACCATCATGGTCGCGGTTCCCGACCAGACCGCGGCCAGTATCCACCGACCAAAACCAGGTGTCGAAAAATCATGACACGTGGGATGAACGGCACTGCCGCTAGCAATCAACATGAGAGCCTCTTTAAACCGTTCCGCCTAGAAATACCACCGATCAATGGTGTTCCGCGCATAATTGGGACCCGGAGTGTTATCATGCATCGCATCGATATCGAACTCGCTGGCCGGCTTGTACCGCAAGTGTCCATCACCAAAGAGCTGGTTGGCGCCATCAAAAGCTCGTTTGACTCGAACCCGGTCGATAGGCAAGACGCCGCCCTCACCGGCTTTGAAATGTGACACATACCACAGCTGATTGCTCCACCGGATGGTACTGTCGGCCAGGATCAGCTTGTTGGCATCGGGACGCCGATCAGTGATCACGTCGGCGCAGCCTTCCTTTTCGGTCGGGGACCAGGTGCTAACGCCCGCCAGATAAGCATAGCTGCAGGTGATGTACGAATTGCCATTTCCCTCGGGGACCGTGAAGCCGCTGCCAGCGGGTTCGCCGGAATTGCCGCCCTTGGCATGATAAATCGGACAGGCCCACATGCGCATCAGACGTACGAATTTAAAGTTTCCGTCATAATTGTCGGTTTGCTTGAAATCGAGATAGTTGTCCAAGCTGACAAAACTGAGTTCGTTGGCAGCCTCGGCTTTCGGTCCTTTGACATAGGCGGCATTGGGAAAGCGAAGCGTGTCATTCCACACCCGCGACGTGGTCATCAATCTGCCATTGTGATCCTTGGCATGGCTCAAAAGGATCAGATGGATCTGGCGGATATTATTGGCGCACGCGAGTTTATTCGCGGAATAGCGCACCGTTCCCCAGACCACCATCACGATCGTGGCGAGGATCGCCATCACCGCGACGACGATCAGGAGTTCGAGCAAGGTGAATCCATGCGGTAGTGACCGGCGCGATGTCGTCATGGTTGGGCCGCCTCGAGGTTGCCGGCGATGAGCAGTCCACGTTCAGGGGTCAGCACCAGGGCGTGCGGGCCCGGGGGAATTTTTGGCGCGAGCACCATGAGTGTTGGCTCGCTGGCGGTGGCTGCTTTCAGATCAACGACTCCGAGATCGCGGCCATCCAAGGTGAGGCGCAGCCGCGGCTCGTTCGGCCCGTGCGCCAGATACATGCTGACGGAGGTGCCGGTGAAGGTCCATTTGGCGCGGCCACCGGGGGTTTTCCGACGCAGGATTCCGGTAGTGGAAGTCGTCCAGTCATCCCATGCCTCGCCCGCACCGGATATTCCCTCAGCGGCCAACCAGGTGGTCGTCATGGGGACGCGCGTGCCACTGAGTACACAGCGGCTCATCGTCAGATGCGACCACGGGCCGGTGGCCAGACCAATGCCACCGCTGGCTTGAGGCATCTGCCCCTGCCACGCCTGTTTCCCATCCAGCAGCAAGGTGGTCATGCCGGTTGCCGTGCGATCGACGGCGATCTCGGTGGCGCCACCGTGCTGACCCTCGGCGATCACCGTGCGGACCCCGGCCGCATCGTTGACCACCAGCGCCCAGCGGGCGTCCTCCACCTCAAGTCCTTGGGCGCCATGATAACATTGCGGACTGGGACCTTGATCAGCCTGCGAGCCGGGTGCGCCCAGCGTGGGCTTGGCAACCGCCCAGCGTAGGGCGACCAAGCCGCGATGGGTGGTGGTCGCGGCCCAATGGAAATCGCTGAAGCCGCGAGCCAGATGGACGACGCTGCCCGAGGTGTGTCCCGAGACGGTGATCTGGTCGCGAAATGGCGTGGCCCAGGGTCGACGGGCAAGGCCCACTGAGCTGAGTCCGTTGCGATCACGCGTCGGAAACAACGCGATCAATTCGGTGCCGATAACCTGCCCGCTGATCGTCTGTCCCCACAATCCGTACGCTTCCCAGTCACGATCTTCGGCGTGCCACAGATTTCCCGATTGGGTGAGTTTCCAGGCCGCCGGCAGATGCGCTTTTTCCAATGAAGCCGTGGTCCAAGCCATGAAATTGCGGTTTGCGCGCACTGACGTGACGGGGGCGTGGACTTCGCCGTCATGGACGAATGCGGGAAAGAATTCCACCGGCGTCGGCCACGGCTGATCGCTCTCGGGTGATAAGACCAGGACGGGATCTGACCACGGTCCGGCGGCATTCTTAGCAGTCGCCGCGACCATCCCCCAGGCATGATGATTATCGCTGTCGACGGCGGTCAGCAGCAACCAGTCATGGGCCCGCCGCAGCAGCGTGGTCGCGTAATAGCGTCCGTATTTTCCCGCCAGCGGATGGGCCGAGCGGAAGGAATTAAGTAGCAGAGGACGCGGCTGGATCGTCCACGGACCTTCGGGCTTATCCGCCGTGGCATAGCCGACTCCGCCATCGGCGTCCCCGGTGGGGCGATGAGCGGTTTCCCACGTGCTGTTTTCGCTGACGAAATCGAAAGCCATGTGCCAATGACCATCGGCTTCGATCACCGAGACGTCTGGCGCATGGGTAATGGGCGAGCGCACCCCGCTGAGCGTGAAGCGTTCGGGAAGGACCGGGCCGAGAGCTTCCCAGGTGGCGCCGCGGTCGCGCGAGCGCCACAGGCGCGAGTGCATGTGTTCGGGCGGAGGCCGCAGGGTGTAGCCGCTGGGATAGCAGCCGACGTAGGCGTACCAGGCGCCACTCGTGCGATCGATGGTCAACGATGGATTGACCGACCACGCCAATTCGGCGCTGCCGCGCATCACCGGTTGCGGATCGTGGACAAACGCATCGCAAGAGGCCTCGCCGCAGGCGGCGTCACGCAGCCACGCCTCGCGCTGATCCGCCCGCGCATAGTCGATTTCCACCGGCTCAACCGCGTGAAGCTGTTGTGCGGTCAGAAGTGCGGTCAGAAGTGCGGTGACGACCATCAACTGCGGCAAGAACATTGACGCAGTATACCTCTTTCCGCGTTGATCAGCAATCTGCGTCGACTGCGTTTCGCTTGGCTCATCCTGTGGTGACGAGACATGCATCAGGCTTTGTTGGATGTGAGCAGATCTGGATCTGTTCGTAAGCGGTCGATCAGCCATGCGGCTGCCAGCGGGGCATCGAGCAGCCGCAGCGGGCACGCATGGAGATGAGCGAGCTGCATGGCACCAGCGGCCACCAGGTGCGGTTCCAACTCAAGATAGCGGTCCCAGGTGTTGACGTAGGGATGACGAACGGCGATTGGAAAAGTGCGGCCATCGTTGGCGATGCTGATCAGCGGCACGGGATCACGGGTGTTGGCCCACGGCATCCCGGCCCATTCCTCACAACCGTGGAAAAAAGTGCAACACGCCAGGTCGGCGCCGATGATCAGGATTTTTCCACCCCAGTCGCGCAATCGACCGTACGGGCTCGTGGGTGAACAGGGCGTGCCGCCGAGTTCATGCCCATGGGTGAATTCGGCCGCGCGTGGCCCGATGGCCGCAACACTATGCGTGGGATGCAAACTGCGGAACGCTTGCGGACGCTGACGCAGGACATTGCCGAGCACTCCGACATGCGAAGGCGTGAAGGTCTGATGGAATACCGGCTGCTCGCTACTGACCACTTTCCAGGTGTGGGTGGGCACGGCCACCGTGCCCGTGGGGCCAACCGCCGCGAGCATGGCGTCGATGACCGTGTCCGCTCCTCCCGCAACCGGACCAAGTCGTCGCAACGCGCTGTGCACCAGCACGAGATCGCCGGAGTGCAAGCCGATGGCGCGAAAGGCGTCGGTCAAAGTAGCGGTATTCCAGACGGTGCTCATCCACGCCCTTCGGGAAACAGCGAGGCGATTGCCGCCACAGTGGCCTCGACCAGATCCTGTCCGCCTTGCACGCCCACCGCTGAGGACACCGGATGCGAACCGTAGTCACCAGCCGCGATCGAACGTTCGGTCGGCAAGTAGCCGTCGCAGCCGCCTGCCAACTCGACCAGCAGCGTCTGCGCGGCCGGACTGCGTTCCTTGATCTGCAGGCCGAGATCGAGGTACAACTCGAAGGGACAGGTGGCGATCACGGCGTCGCCCAGGCGCAGGATGTAGAGGGTCGGATGGACCTCGGTCAAAGAGCGGTTGCCGTCGTAAGCCTCGATCACCGGCTTCAGGCGTTGCGGCCAGAGGTCACCCGGCATGTCGCCGCGCTGATAGGCTTCTTCGCGCCGGGCGACGGCCCAATCGCGCTCCTGCATGGTGACGAAGCGGGGCGTCAGGCGCGTGGGCACGCTGATGCATTTCACGGGAACGGGCCCGCTCATTGGCTTGGTCCACGCCAGCGCGCCGGTGACCGCGTCGGCCACCCGCATGGCGATGTCCTGGCGCACGCTGCGCCCAGTGCGCGCGCGCATTTCCGCTTCAAGGCGACTATGCAGCAGCAGATCCGGCGACTGATCGCCCGCAGCACCGCACAGCGGTACGATGAGCAGGTGCGCTCCGAGTCGGCGGCGCAATTCTTCTCGGATCTCATGCCAGAAATCGGCCGAAAAATCGTGAATGGCGCTATCGACCTGCGCCGGGCACGGCAGGTCGATGACGATGCCCGCCAAGGTGCCGTCTTCGTCCCAAATGAATATGAGATCAAGGGTATGATCGGCGCCGCCTTCGACATGGCGGAACTGCGGATCCGCCGTCGAGCCGTACATGCGCGCCAAGCCGCTGGCATACACCGCGCGCCGGTTGCAGCCGACCACCGCATGAGCGAACGCCCGCCCGATCTGCCGCGCGCGGCGCTGCTCCCACGCCTCGACCGCCGCCTCGACGGCGTGGGCGATCAGCCATTCACGGCCCTCGCTGGCGCTCATCACGCCGGCTCCCGGATCGGGATAGCCGATCTCATCGATCTGGAATGACGCATGGGTGTGGGTGGGGTTGAGGAACACCGGCCGCCCGGCCAGGTCCGGTATGCGCTTGCCTAACCGCGCGGCGACCTCGTCATTCACCTCACGGGTGACATAACATTGATCGCACGAGATGATCACCGCCCGGCCGTCTGGCGTGCCGCCATCCAACGCCATGGCCGTAAGCGTCAGCGGATCAAGCGCCGTGCGGCCGATGCGGATATGCATCTGACCCGGGATGACCGCCGGGCGGGTGGGAGTGATGTCGCGGGTCGCGAGGCCGATGTGCAGCATGGGGAATTCCAGAAATCAGTTGGTGGTCGGGATCAAGCTGACGATTTATTCCTTAGGGATTTTTCTTAGACGGCTGAACCAGGTGAGAGGTGACGACGTTGTAGCGGGTCCCTTCTTCGCATCCGTTGCTTGCGGAATAAAATCGAAATTTTTCCCCAACCACGAAGTTGTTGCAGGCTTCATCGACGACCATGCCGTACCACTGAAAGCCGCCTTTGTAATCGCACAGGCGCAGTGGTTCAGACCAGTCTTGCTTGGCTAGATCGTTGCACGTTCTGATGACGCAGTCGCCGGTTCCTGGACCCGTCACGCGGTCATACATGTACACGTAGGTGTTCAGGTAGGTGCTGTAAAATGGAGAGCCGAGCGCGCCGTCGAAGACGAAATCGTGTTTGCCACCCAGGCAATCCGAGTTCCAGCCGCCGTTGTGCCACTGCCGCCACGCCCCTGGTCGCAGCTTGTCGGTCAGCGCGCAGCGCGCGACCACGCCACGGTGTCGCCGATCCCCCGAGTTGGTTTTGAGGACGTTGTAGTGCAGGCCGAAAATGTAGGCGTAGCCATGCTTGCGATCGATGAAGAGGCGCTGGTCGCCGATCCCGCAATCCACTCGGTCGCCGTGGTGGTCGGCAAGGTCGGTAGAGGTGTCGCTGGTCCAGATGAGACCCTCATTCTTCCACGTCAGGCCGAGGTCCCTCGAAGTCGCCAAGCGGATCTGGCGCTGACACCAGGGGCCGATCCCGGTGAAAAATTCGCAATGAATCGTCGCGTACCACGTGCCATCCGCGGGATCTGCCCAGATGCCACCCACCAACCAATAATGGTCATCGCCATGCGGACGATCCCAGCTGTCGAACGACGCACTCGGCTGCGCCGTGAGGTTGTCCATGCTGGTTCCCTTATAGCGGTGCAGGATCTCGGTGGTTTTCCGTGGGCCCTCAGCCACTGAGGATGTGTACAGATACCACACGTCAGCGCCGACCTTGAGTACCGCCGGCGAACCATCGATGTTGCGCTCTTGGATTTGCGCCACCGGCTGGCCCCAGGTCCAGGAATAATCTGCCGCACTGGCGACTGACAGGACAAGACAGAGAAGGGCAATGACGTGGTAGTTCATCACGGCATTCTAAGTCGGCACCCCGCATTTCTCCAGGGCAGCAACTGCGAACTTCCTGGTCTGGACTGCGATTGACCAGCGGCTGACTTTTTTCCGGTTTCACGGAACCGGCACGAGTGACGGCCAGAGGGATGAGCCGAGGTGATACGGTGTGCGTGAAGCCGGGTGAGGAGCTGGAGTCACAAGGCCCCTGGCTTGGCCACTGCCGCCCTCGTCGGCGGAGCCACCGCCCACCCCGCGGTCTTGGCGTGATAGATCGTGGTCAGCTCACCCAGCAATCCGTCGACGGTGGCGTCGATGGCCCCGCCCGAGGCGATCAGCGCAGCGTCGATCTGCCCGCGCAGGCGCAGGCAGCGCCAGCGCCAACCCTGGCGGATCGCCGGGGCTACCAGCGCCTCGGCCTTGGCGAGCAGCGCCTCGACCTGCAACGCTGCCGCCTGGTCGCGAATGACAAAGCGCATGCGTGCGGGATCCATCGGTTGGTCAGGCTCGGGCGCGGCCGCTCCGTCGCTGGTACGACGAGCGCGGCCAAGCGAGCGCTCCAAGAGCGTCACCGCCTCAGTCAGCAGCGGCGCGGCAGCAGCGCCGAACTCCGCTGCCAGTTCGTCGGCAACGGCGCTGGCGGCTTCGTTGCCGTCCCACCACTGGCGCAGCAGCAGGCTGGTATTGAGGTCGGCGAAGAGGCCTTCGGTGTAGATGAAGCCGCCATCGAGTTTGGCGCCATGGTCGCGCCACGATTCGCGCAGATGCGACGTATACGGCGCGGCGCCAAAGCCGCCCCACGGTATGCGCCAATCATTGCCCCACATGGTCACCTCAGGGAAACCGATCAGGCGCAGCCCGGCCGGGGCCCCGGCGGTGAGGGGATGTCCGGGATCTGCGGTTGCGATGTCATCAACCAGCAGATCGTGGATCCACGGGGCTGGGCGGTTGGCCAAAGCCTGGCGAAATGCCGGCCACTCGCCGGGGTGAAAGCGGCCGAAGTACCACGTGGATACGGTCGCCTTGCCGGTTGGTGTGGCGTGGTGATAGAGCTCAGCGGTGGCTTCGGCCAGATCGAGGAATCCCTTCGCGCCCCACGGAGCGCACGTGGCGCAGGTGCAGCCGCCCTGGTCGTACGGCCAGATCAGCAGGCGATCGAGGCCGGGCTTGGCGAAGGCTGCAAGCACCTCGCCTCGCCATTGCAGCAGCAGCTTTCTGCCGGCGGGTTTCGACGGGCACAATTCCAGATGATAGTGGCCCATCGGATCGGCGGTGTAGCCGTCATGACCACTGCTCCAGGTGGCACGCAGCTCGGCTGGACTGTCGGCCCACGCTTCGTTGGCCAGGCCGGTCAAGGTCGTCTCAAGACCGAGGCCGCGCGCACGGCTGAGGATGGCGCGCAGGCGGGCGAGCATCGGCGCTACAGCGGGATCCGTCCAACCGCGGTATTGATGGAGATCAAACCACACCGCGATGGAGTTGGCACCGCGCAGCGCGAGATCATCGACGTAGGTTTCGACCTCGGCCACCGGCGCGGCCTGGAACCAATTGCCGAAATGGGTCGCGAGGTACACGCCACGCACCGTTTTGGCCGGAGTGCCATGGCTGGTGGGATCGAGCTCCGCCGCGCGCCGCCGCACCAGGCTGCCGCCGCCATACAGAAGGCCGCGCGCGTCACCGCCGACGATGCGCCAACCGTTCGTGTTCGCTTCAACGCGAAATGACTCGGCAGGCAACGTGGAATCGATCACCCATTCCAGGTGCACCTCAGGCATCCTGGCCTGCACCAGCGAGATGATGGTGGCACGTTGATCAGCCGTGGCTGGGGTCGTCGTCATGGTCGCTTCTCCGGCGCATGCGACGACCCAACAAAGAACGAGAAGGGCAGTGACGCGAACGCTCATGGCGGCAGCATGACACCGCAATTCCATTTTAACCAGGGCCGCAACAGCGAACCTCCTGGCTCTAACTGCAGGAT
>JANYGY010000131.1 GCA_025362255.1 Planctomycetales bacterium | reverse complement strand
CTGTGACGACGATACACCTCAACGTTATGCGGCGTTCCTTCAGAACGCACCCACAGGCAACATGCCTATCCCAGGGTTGCACCCTGGGCTGGTATGCGTCGCCCCGTTGGGGCTGGACGAAGCGACCAAACCCAATCCCGAACCAGGTGGCACCTTGGGCTGGTATGCGTCGCCCTGTTGAGGCGGAAGATTTTTTACGAAGGTGCTCTGTCAAATAATCCCGAACATTTGAACCAGAAACCGCAGTAAACCGTATACTGATGGAAACAGAAGGCTCGAACCGTATCAATAATTCATATGAGCCGTGCTGGCACAGGAGCATTACATGCAGTTCGCCGCCAGATCCGCCAGCGTATCTGCAGCGGGGCCTGGCCGCCTGGCACGCAGTTGCCGACTCGCGAAGCACTGGCCGAACTCTTCGACGCGTCGCCCTCGACCGTCCAGCTGGCGATCCACGGCTTAGTCGAAGATGGGTCGGTGGTGACCCGTAAACGTGGTGGGGCACAGATCGCCGCTGCACCTCCGGAAGTGTGCGACTTCATCCTGGCGCTCGGGGAAAATACCCTGCGCAGCGGGGGCCACCCAACCTATTTCATCGATATGATGGCAGCTGCGACGGCGCGAATCGCGGAGGTGCGCCCAGGGATGCGCATGAAATGCGTGCAGACTGCAGACCCGCTCCTGGCCGAGCGGGTGCGCGGTGGGGGCCTGGCCGGTATCCTCTATTTCGGTTCGCCGCTCCAGGCCCCGGCGGTGGCGCACGCCGGCATCCCGCTTGCCACCTTCATCGTGCCTGATCAGCGACCGTGGGCGACGGTGAACATCCGCATCGACAACCAGGCTTTGCTGATGAGCAGTGTACGCAGTCACTTGGCACGGGGGAGGAAACGCATCGCCATCCTCGACAATGGCGGACTCATGACGACCCAGTCGAAAACCAGGCCCCTGTCTCAGCAGTTCAAGCACATTGCCGAGGGGGTGCGCAAAGCCGGAGGCACCTGTGAACCGACCTGGATTCACTGCGTCGATCCGTGCTCTCCCATCGTCGCTTATCAAACCACGCTTCTGTTGCTCGATCGCCCCAGCACCCAGCGCCCCAACGCGCTTGTGCTGCTGGACGATCATCTGCTACCGCCCGTGCTTGCCGCGCTCAAGACGCTGAGCTTGCGCATCCCAACCGACCTCAGCGTGTCGGTGCAGGCGCATCACCTGCCGATGGGCACGCCAGACAACTGCATCCGACTCGGCTTCGATGTGGCCACCTTCCTGAGCGAGATCGTCGATCTGCTGGCGAAGAGCAGGCGGGGAATCGCGGTGCCGCCGTTGTACCACATGTGTATCGACGAGCTTGGAGGGCCGCCCGTGGCGACTGACTCAAAAAGGCAGGGTCACGCCTGACAAGAAGGTGATCGGCGGCCGTGGCCAGACGGTGCTGGTGAAGGTACCGCTCGCCCAGGCGCAAATGGACATGCCTTCCGGCCCTGACGGCAGTTGAGGGGCCACCGGTGGTGGCCAATTCTCGGCATGTGGAGATCATCATGAAATCAGCCGCAGGCCAACTCACCCGCCATGGAATGTCGGACGCAGATCGGGACTTCTTTCTAGAACATGGCTATCTGCATGTGCGGAAGGTTTTAGATGTGGGCCATCTGGCTCGCCTCCAAGCTGTTTTCGAACGCATCTGGGCTCTGGAGCAACCCCCGGTCAACCAGCACAAGCTGCTGCGTCACCACCCCTCCATCGAGCTCATCGAGCATCCGCCGATCCTCGATCTGCAGCGCACGATATTTGGTAATCAGGTCCAGTTGCTGCAGGTGGACCTTTTACGCCAGGGTCCGCACAGCACCGCCTCCGAGCACGCTTGGCACCGCGACTTCAGTTTTCCCGGGGAGCGACCCCTCGCCGTCAACACCATCCTCTATCTCGATGACATGAGCGAGGAGACCGGACCCATCCGCATCGTACCAGGCACGCATCGCGGCACGCAATGGCCGGAGACGTCTCAACGAGGGAATCCATTGCCGGGCGAAGTGGCGGTGTTCGCCGATGCCGGGGACGTCGTGCTCGTCAATTCAGCGGTTTGGCACACCGGTGGCCGCAATCGGGGGCCTGGACTCCGCCGCGCGGTGTATCTGTACTACGGCTGGTGGTGGCTGAAACGCTATGAGAGCCACCAGGATCTCCCGTGGCAGGTCTTCGTCGACGCATCTGAGCAGCGCCTCCATCTTTTGGGGGTGAAAATGCCCGATCCCAGGTTCCACATGTATGAAGAGGATGTTCTATCTGTAAAAATCTGATTCGCACCTGGTCGGATCTGCTGGTTCGGACATTTTGCGGATCGGAACAAATTAAGGTCCGGACCAGCGCGACAGGGGGGACATAAAAGCGTGCTGGCGAATCATCAGCAAACCTCCGAGTGTACGTTGAAGCTTCAGGACTTCTGTCTATTGTACACGGGTCCGCCCTGTTGCCGGCCAGGAAAATTCGCATGTCACTATCTGCATCCGATACCCCATTGTCCGGTTCTTCAACGGGGTCTTCCGCTGGGCAACCAGGCAAACCCGCCGTTACGTTATCCTTATCGAAATCGCTGATTTATCTCTATGTCGGGGCCGAATGGTCTGGTCCCTTTCAGATAGAACAAATTCGGTTCTTCCGCCATCACGGTCAGGTCGAATCCGACACCTACGCGTATGACCCTGATCATCAGCGACATTACACCGTCGGTGAATTGTTGGCGGTGGCTGATGCACGTGGCGGAACGCACCTGGAGGGTACCGGCAATGCGCTCGCCGCGCCCAGTCTCGATGAGAGTTCGACGCCGAGCACCACTCGGATCTTCTTTGCTGCCGATGAATCAGACCCGACCGCGACGATCGGGACCTCGCTCGATGCGCTCCCGGATCCATTGCGCACTTTCTTACGCATCTTTCGCGAGTTGACCGAAAACGATCCGGCTGACCGCGGCCAAGCCCAGGCCAACCTGGCTGAGATGGCTTCGGCGATCGGCATCCAGCTGTCGGCGGCGATCGTCGACACCGTGACGCTGCAGGCGCTCACCGAAGATGTCTTGCGCTTGGCGGACTATCTGGCCAACCGTCTGCAAGACGGTGACCTGTGGGAAGCCATCGACGCGTTGCGGTTGTTCAAGCCTGAGACCGATGCCGAGGAGACTGCGGCGGCTGCGCGCAGCGTGATCACTTGTCTGGTCGCCCGGGCGGCGCGCGGCCACGCGGGTCGGGCGACTCCCGGGCTGGTGCCGGTGGTCAGGGATCTGATCCGGGATCACACCCGCGATGTCACTCCGTCGTTGACCGACAGCCAGGAAATCAAAGCGATCACTGATTCGTGGGATCAGCCGCATGCGCGCACCGCGCGCATCATTCTGCGCGACGCACGCAAGGAATTGAAGTCGACCGAGGCCGATCTCGAAGCGATCCATCAGGCGTATGCGCAATTGCAGGATGCCCACGGGCGGGATCTGACCGAAGCCCGCGAAATGCTCGCCCGGCTCGAGACCGCGCGTGCCGATGAAGTCGCGAATGCCGCCCAGGCGCTGGCCGAGGTCCGCTCGTTGGCCGCAGAAATCCATCGCCTGGCCGATGAAACCCTGTCGGGCGAAGACGACCTCAAAGGTGAGATCCGCCAGCTTGCCGATGAACTGAAAGGCCAGGATGCGACGGCGATGGCGCCGTTGGCCGAAGCCTTGCTGATCCGGTTGGTCGCGCGCCTACGCAATCTCGCGGCCGAGCCCGGGGTCATGCAGATGCCGGGCGAAGTCGGCCTGCTGCGCGAGGAACTGGCCAAAGTCCGTGGTGAATTGGTCGGCGCCCGCGCCCAGGTGCTGGTGCTGACCGATGAGCGCGACCGGCTCAAACGCCAGTTGGATGATCAGCGGGCGGCGGCCGATCGGGCGATCGCCAACGCCAAAGAGCGCGAACAACGCCTGCGCTCAACGGTCACCGCGTTGGAGGTCACCAAGGACCTCCATCAGGACGTGATGCGCGAGTTGGAAGTGCAGTTGACGACCGCGCAAAAGCGGGTCGGCGAAATGGAGGGCGAGCTGTCGAATGTCCGGGGCGAGTTGACCCACACGCGCACCCATCTGGCCGATCGCACCGAAGAATTGCAGTCCGAGATGCGGCGCGCGGTTGAGCTGCAGGCGCTGCTTGAAGCCCGGCGGGTCGAGTTGTCGCACAACCTCAAGGATGCCGAAGCGCAGCTGCAACAGGCTCAGGCCGAACAGGCGGTTTCGGGAACCGAGGGCGACCCAGAGTTGATGGAGGCCCTTGCGGCCAAGGTCAATCACCTGCGCACGATGTTCGAGGCGACCAAACGTCGGCTTGATGAACAGCAGCAATTGTCGGTTAAACTTGAAGATGAGCTGAGTTCAAGCCGGCGCGAGGCAAGCGAACTGCGCGGGCGTAGCGATGCGCTGACCGGCGAATTGGATGAGGCCCGGGTCGGCCTCGCCGCGGCTAAGAAACGCTTCGAGGAACTCAATCGCGCCTACACCCGGCTCGACAGCGAGCGTGAATCCTTGCAGCAGGAATTGACTCAGCGCAAAGGCACCGATGCGGTGCGTAAGGAAAGCGGCCCGATCGAGCGGCCGACCGAACTGGCGCGAAATGATCAGTCGCTGGCCCAATCCGGCACCTCGCGGATGAACAAGGTGCTCGAAGCGCTTGAAGCGCGCCTGGCCGATACCCAGCGCAAATTCGAGCAAGCCAACGCGATGTTGGAATCCGAGCGTCGGCGGGTGCAGGAATTGACCTTGTCGCACAGCCAGCTGCAGGTGCGGGTCGACGACCTCACGGCCGATCGGGATCACCTGCGGGTCGAACTCGACCGGCTGCATGCGGATCATTTTTCAGAACACTCGCGGCATTCAGCCTCGATCGCGGTGGCGACCCAATCCTCGATCGACGCCGAGCGTCGTCTCAAGGATGCGATCGCCCGCCAGGTCGAGCTTGAAGACCAGGTTAGCTATCTGCAGCAGCACCAGGTGCCGGCAGAAACCGCGTTGCAGCAATTGTCCGCCGATGGTGAGGACTCGCCCAGTGGCGTGTTCGTTTCGCCGGCCCATGTCGCCAAATTGACGCGCGAATTGGAAGATGCCCGCGCTGAGGTCGAGCGGTTGCAGACCCAGCAGGCGGGTTCGGCCAGTGGTCAGCGGCACGCCTTGCATGTGCGCTTGGCTCAGGTCGAGGCTGAGCTTTCGACGGCTGCCTCTGCCCGTGACGATGCGGTCGCGGCCTTGCAGGCGACGGTCGCCGAGCGCGAACGCCTCGGTCGTGAACTGTCGCGTTTGCGCGGAGAGCACGAATCAGCGGCGGTCGAGCATCGGGCCTCGTTGAAAGCGGCGCGTGACAAACTCGGCGAATCGCAAGCCCGGGTCCAGGTGCTCGAAAAAGAGTTGGAACAGCTGCGGGCGTTGCCGGTGGCCCCGGATCCACACATCGCTGAACGGGCCGCTGACCGTTCGGCTGAACGCATTTCCGATTTGATCGCCGAGCGCGACCGCTTGGCCGAACAGGTCCGCGAACTGACTTTGGGCATCGCCCGGGCCGGGGTCACGGATGAATTGCCGATCGTACGTCGCCAGCTCGATCAAGAGCTAGAACGGATCAAGGCGCTGACGCGAAGTCTGGCCGAGGCCCAAACCCAGGGCGACCAGATCCGGTCGCGGGTGTCCGAGCTTGAGGGCCGGTCGACCAATGCGCAGCACGAGCGCGACCAACTGCAGATCGAGATCGAGCGGCTCAAGGGCGAGCTGCTGATGGCCCAGGCCCATGCCGGCGTGGCCCGGGAATCAGATCAGGGCCGCCGCAGCCACATCGAGGCGAAGCTCCATGAAGTGCTGGCTGACCGCGAACAGCTCCTCGGCGAACTGTCGCGGGTCAACGCCGAGTTGATGCAGGTGCGTGGCCGGCTGGTGCGGGCGGAAAGCCAAGCGATCACCGCCGAACGTCTGCCGGTCGAATATGGCCGGGTGCGCGATCTTGAACTGGCGCTCACTCAATTGCGCGCCGAGCAGCAGACCACCAGCAGCGAGCTTGATCAGATCCGCTCCAAACTGAGCCAGACGACCTCCGAGCGCGATCACCTGCAAGGCGAAGTCACCCGCCTGCGCGCTCAGCTCGATACGATGACCTCCTCCGGGACGGGGACGCATCTGGTCGATGAGCTGGTCCAATTGCGCGATAAATTGACGCGCGCCAAAATGCGGATCCGCGCCCTGCGCAAAGAACGTGACGACCTGTTGGCGAAATCCGGCCAGTCCTTTTCAGGTGGGGCGAATGACGGCACGCCGACTCCTTTTGGTTCTGGATCGTCAGGAACTGGCAGCGGCAGCAGGGCCGATGTCGCACTCGAACCGAAGACCGCCTTGGAGCCATCAGCCCAGCACGAACGCAATCGATTGCTAGGTTTGCCGCCGACGCGAAACCCGCTCACGGGCCGTATTTTGATGTCCGGTGAATTGCCGGGCGCGAGCGGATTCACCTCGGTGTTCGGTCGACCCGCGATTCCCGCCAGTCCCTCATCGACTGGACATTCAGGTATCCGCCCGGTGCTCAGCGCCGGTCCTACCGCCGTCCAGATCCTCGTTCCCACCAACGCGTATTCGCCCTCCCTGGCGACTGATGCGGCGCCGAATCCAGGACCTCGTTCGGGCTGGTCGCCGCGTTCGCGTTGGGCAACCGCCGCCGGCCTGATGGTGGTGGGTGTGGGGTTGACCGCTCTGGCGCTGCGTCCGCCGGTGCGCGATGGCGAAATCGTGGCGAGCCTGCTGCGCTTATCGACGCCGATCGGGGGCGTGGTCGATCTGACGGTCGAAGTCGGTCAACGGGTGCCGACCGGGACTCAGATTGCGATCATCCACGATGAACTGGTCGACCGTGGCGGGTGGACCGGCATCGAGGCCAAACGCCAAGCGCTGGCCGCACGTTCGGCGGCGATCAGCGAAGAGCTGCGCCTGCTCAGCACCTTGCCAACCGCCGAGATCGGCACTGAACCAGATGCGCTGCAACAGGGGCGCCTCGATCGGCTCAATGCGCTTGAGCGTGAGGCGAGTGCACTCGCCGAGCAGATCCAGGAACGGGCCTCTGCGGCAGCAGCCGAACTCACGCGCATCAATGAACTTTCCCGGGCTCGAGTGGTCGTCGACAAGCCGGCCATCGTCCGCCGGGTGTACGTCGCTCAGGGCCAGCGCGTCATGCGGGGCAGCGATCTCGCCGAAGCCGTCGAGCAGGATTCGCTGGCAGTGACGCTCAGCCTGCCGACCTCGGGCTCAGTCCCGCTGACGATTGGTCAGGCGATGCTCGTCGAGGTACCCGGCCATCGCACGTTGCTCGACGGCCAGGTTGAATCGTATGCGTTGTCCGCTGACGGCTCGCGCTTCATTGCGCGGATTTCGGTCCCCGGGATCGCTGGTGATCTAGCTGCCATCGGGCAACCGGTGCGAGTCGTCATCTTGCGTGACCGATCGACTGATCGCTGGCTGGGGTCGCTGTTCACGTGGTGAAACCGGATCTGCGGGTGCTGCTCATCAATGATCGTGCCGCCGGTGGGGTCCCGATCGTGGTGCTTGCGCTGGCCCAAGGTTTGGCCCGCTGCGGCTGGCAGGTGACCCTGCTGTCGTGCATCGAGGACGGACTCGATCTGGTTGCGCCGGCGCGCGCCGCGGGAGTTGACGTCGAATTGTGGGCGGGCTTCAAAGGTCGTGGAATGCTCGCATTGTTGCGGCGCTTACGTCAGCCGTGCGGCTTGGTGGTGACCCAACATCGCGGCTGCGACATCTTGGTCGGCTTTCTGTGCCGACTGCGTGGCCTCCGTCATGCGGTGGTGGTCCATGGTGACCCTGGATGTCAAACCGCAGATTCGGGTCATCGCGGAATGCGCCGATGGATGTGGACCCGCACCATCGCCCGCTGTTGCCAGGTGGTGACGATCTCGCGCTGGGTCGCTGAGCGGGTGCGGGCGTATGCGCCGCAGGCGCAGGTGCCTCTGGCGGTGGTGCCGAATGCGTTGGTGCGCACGGCCGTGGTGAAATCAGGAGTCCGAGATCCAGGCACTGGTGAGTTGCATCTGGTTGCCTGCGGCCGGGTGTATCCCGCCAAACGACCGGCCGCGCTGCTGGATCTGATCGAGCAGATCCGCGCTTCCGGCGTAGCGTGCCGGGCGACCTGGATTGGCGGCGGGCCGGACTTGGCGGCGACCCGCACCATGATTCAGGACCGTGGACTTTCTGAGCATGTCGACTTCATCGGCCCGGTTGAAAATCCGGCCTCGATTTATGCCAGTGGGGATATGTTCGTTCATTTTTGTTCGATCGAGGGATTCGGTCTCGTCCTGCTCGAAGCGATGGCGGCCGGCTTGCCGGTGCTCGCGTATCGCGCTGGCGCGATTCCTGAAGTCGTCGTCCATGGCCGTTCGGGATGGCTGGTCGGCGATGATCAGGTGCCGGCCCTGGCGGCCGCCGTCGTGCGCTTGGCGAATCGCCCACGGTTGCGCCAGCAGTGGGCGCGGCGGGCGCAGCAGCGCGCTGCCGAATTCAGTCTGTCACGCATGGCCAAGGGTTATGATCACGCTTTTCGTGCTGCCCTGCAGAGCGCGTCATGAGCTTTCGATCCCTTATCCATGCGCGCTTGAAATCCGTTCGCGATGCGATGAATCGGCTTCGTTCGCCCGCCGCGGATAGTGACGTGCAAAAAAAAGAGCTGCTGAGAGTAGCTCCACGCAGCCGCCGCTTTGGACTCGACCGTGGGCAGCCGATCGATCGCCGTTACATCGATCAGTTCCTCGCTGCCGAAGCCGGGATTTTACGCGGGGTGGTGATCGAGGTCGCTGACGATCGTTATGCCCGGCGCTATAGCGTGCCGGGTAGCGACATCCGCATCCTCCACCGCGATCCGCAACGCGACGCCGCCTGTGCCACGGCGCACATCATCGGTGATCTCGCGGTGCCCGAAACCATGCCCGAATCGGTGGCCGACGCATTCATCTGCACCCAGACCTTGCAGTTCGTCTTCGACCTGACGGCCGGCGTACGCGGCACGCACCGGCTGCTGCGGCCCGGAGGGGTGCTGTTGGCAACGCTGCCCTGCCTGTCGCAGATCAGCCGCTATGACGCCGATCGCTGGGGAGATTTCTGGCGGCTGACTCCAGCCTGTGCAGAAAAATTGTTCAGCTCGGTATTTGGACCCGGAGCAGTCACCGTGCGGGCGTATGGCAATGCGCTCGCTGCCAGGGCCTTCATCGATGGTTTGGCGATTGAAGATCTGCCGGATCCGACGGTGCTTGATCAGGCGGATCCGGATTATCCGCTGATCATCGGCATCCGCGCCCAAAAAAGTCTGACCAGCGAATGACCAGGATCTTTCTCACCACCAGTTGGGATGATGGTTCTGCTTACGACGCGCGGTTGGCCGACCTGCTCGATCGCGTTGGGGTGCGTGGAACGTTTTATGTGCCGGGTCATGCTGCCGGCGCGCCGCGTACCGATGGCGCGCACTTGCGCGACCTGGTGGCGCGGGGGCACGAGATCGGCTCGCACACGCGCACCCATGTGCGCTTGCATCGACTGCCGTTGGCAGACGCCCAGCACGAGATCGAAACGGGTCGCGCCGACCTTGAGCAGATCCTCGGCACGGCCATCGGATCGTTCGCCTATCCTGGAGGCGAATGCGCTGGTCAGGCCGTGGCCGCGGTGCGCGCGGCGGGGGTGCGCTTGGCGCGCACCACGGCGCCGATGCATAACCGGGTGCCCACGGATGTGCTACGAGTGCCGGTGACGGCGCAGATTTTCCCGCATTCACGATCGATGCTGATGCGCACCACTCTCAAACGATCGGGCCCTGGTCGTTTATGGTGGTTGCTGCGCCACGCGGGCGGTTGGCAAAGACTCGCCGCCGCGGCGCTGGCCGATTGCCAGATGCGGGGCCACGGCGTGGTCCACCTCTGGGGTCACTCACACGAATTGGATGACCTGGATCTGTGGCAACCGCTGGAGCTGTGTTTGCGCGAGTTGCGCTCGGCGCCGGGAATCGTGCCCGTGACCAATGCCGATGTCGTCGGTTGATCCACTGCCCATGGGTACGTCGGTTGCGAAAAACAGGTTCCGGTCGTGGTGGTCGGCCTGGTCCGGTCCACTCGCTGGTCCGCTGGCCGCGATTGCGGATCAGGGCATGGCGAGTGCAGCCTCGTTGATTCTCGGCATCGCCGTGGCGCGCACCTCAGGCGCCACCGGCTTGGCGATATACGGGATCGCGCTCACCGGATTGTTGATGCTGACGGGGCTGCACCTCGCGCTGATCATTCAGCCATTGCAGGTGCAGGTGCCGGGGCTGAGCGAGCGCGCCGCCGTTGCGCGCCTTGCGCGGTTGGCCGGATGGCACGTGCGCATTGGCTTGGTGGTGGTGCCGATGGCGTTGGTGCTGGTGATCGTCCCGCAGCTCTCCGGGTATGCGTGGGGGCGGCTCGCGGCGGCCGCCGTGCTCGCCGCGTGGGCCAGGGCAGGGGGCGAATTTCTGCGGCGATCCGCTTATGCGCGACTCGACCCCCGACGTGGCTGGTGGATCTCGCTCGCGGGTAGCCTGCCGCCGATGGCGGTGGCGGTGGTGACGCTCGGTTGCTCGTTCGCCGGCAGCACTTTCATCCTCACTCCTTTCGCGGCGATCTCCGCCTGGGCGGTTGGTGGTGTTGGGGCGGTGGCGGTCGGGCGTCACCTGATGAAATCCGAACTGTCGAGTCCGCCCGAGGCGGCAATCCAGACGTGGCAGGCGCATTGGGGGTTCGGGCGGTGGGCGATGCTGTCGACCGTCGCGCTGTGGGTGACCGGTCATGCCTTCACCCTCGTCGCAGCGGCAGCGCTTGGGTTGGTTGAAGCAGGCTGGTTCCACGCGGTGCGGACACTCCTGGGGTTACCGTTGGCGTTGCTGCTGGCCGTCGATGCCTTGATGACCCCGCGCGCGGCGGCAGCGCTGGCGCAGGGGGGCGAGGTCGCCTTTCGTCGAATTGCTGATCATCAAGCCGTGCTCGCGCTGCTGCTGGTGGTGCCACCCGCCTTGGCGATGGCTTTTTTCCCTCACCTGCTGTTGACCCACATGTTCGGTGAAGACTTCGCGCCAGCGGTGCCGATGTTGCGTCTTGCTGGTGCGGTCGCCGTCGCTGCGGTGCTCGATCGGATGGTCGCGCTGCGCATCAATGTGCGTCAGCGACCCGCCGTCACCCTTGCCGGTTTCGCCGTCGCCATGGTCGTCACCGTTACCTTGCTGCCGATCTTGCTACCCAAGATCGGAGCCAGCGCTTGCGTCTGGTTGCTGCTGCTCAACACGATCATCATGACGGTGGTCCCCGGGCTTCTTTTATGTTCGGGTCGTCAGCGATGAACGCGTTGTCCCCGGATCACAGACAACCGCTCGCGCGCCAGCCGATCCCCTCGGGCTCGCGTCTGGCACGCTGGTGGGTGGCACTGCTCGCGGTGCCACTGCCATCCGTGCTGCTGTTCATCTATTTCTTCCAATCGGGTGCGCTGTTCAAGCCGACCCTCGCATTCGTTTTCTTCCGCGAAAATCCGTATCTATCGACCGCCTTGATTGCGCTCACCGAAGTCGCCTTGGCGATGATCGCGATCGCCTTGCGCCTGGGTCGCTACCAACGCCAGAACTGGCCTTGGAGCTGGAGCCTGTGGGCGGCATTCCTGCTTTTAGGCTGGGCTGGTTTGAGCCTAGCATGGAGCCCGACGCCGAAGGCTTTCGAAAGTCTGGCGTATTGGATCCAACGCACTGCCGAGATCGTCCTGGTGGTCGAGCTGTCGACCATGATCGGGGCCGCGCGGATGGCGGATCTGGCCGTATGGGCGTTGGAATGCGGCCTGCTGCTGATGACTGGTTTGGGATTGCTGTTTGCGCTCAACGGTTGGTTCAACGAGCTGGAGACGCTCGATTATAAAAATACCTACGGCATGGGCGGCAGCCTGTTGGTGCTGATCGCGCTCCATCGCTGGTCAGAGATCGGTTATGCATTCAACCGCCCGCGGACCTGGATCAGCCTCATGGAACTCGCTGCGGCGGCGGCCCTCCTCGGCGTGTTCGTCAGCAAGACCTCGCTCGGTTGCCTAGCGGCCGCACTGGCAGTGCAGTTTGCCCTGGCGCGGACCGGAGCCTGGACGCGGATAACGGCAGCGGTGCTGATCGCAGGAGGAGTGGTGCTGGCAGTGTGGGATCCGGTCAGCGCCACGATCGAGAAATACGTCAACGATCCGTATTACGTGTCGACCTTGTCCGAGCGCACGGTGCTGTGGGAATATACCTACGGCTTGATCGCCCAGTCGCCGCTCATCGGTCATGGCCTCGACTCCTTCCGTTTCCTCATTCCGAATATTTTTTCCGGCACGGTGATCAATCAGTCGCATAACGAATGGCTGATGCTGTGGGCGCAACTTGGGTTGCCGGGATTGCTGCTGGTCGGCTATCTGTACTTCTCTCTTGGTCGGGAATCGGTCGCGCGATTGCGCGATCCAGGCGAGATGGGTGGCGTGGCGCGCCTGTCGTTGGCGTTTCTGATGTTCTATCTCGTGCACAGCATCACCGAAGCAGATCCGTTGTTCACCCAATATCCGCTCGATGTGGTGGTGTTGTTCTTGGTCATCTTCAGGCGTGACCAGGAGGTTCTGACATGAGCACGGCCATACCGATTGCAGTCGCTCATAACCGTTACCGATCAACGTTGCCGTCGGGTGAAAACGCCGCCGTCGAACAAGAGATCGCCGCCCTGCGCACGCGCGGGCATGAGGTCACCGCATTCGTGTGCTCAAGCGATGAACTGATTGCCAGTGGTCGCCTCGGCCAACTGCGTGCAGCGATGCGGCTGACGCCTGGCCGGGCGCGGCTCGCCGAGCTGCGCGATCAGCTGGCAGCAAGTCGCGCCCAGGTGCTGCACGTGCACAATCCCTGGCCGATGTGGACCTTGGGGATCTTCTCGGCAGCCCGCGCGGCGGGCCTGGCCACAGTGATGACGCTGCATAATCATCGGCTCTTCGCCACCAACACGCGACTGCTTGGTCCAGCAGGCGCTCGCCGGCCACGCGATGCTGCCGAGCGCGCTGAACTGGCGTTGATGGCAGCTTCGCATGGCGGTCGAGTGGTTGATTGGTGCTATCGACAAGCGTTGTCGCGTGCTTGGCGAGGGGGGCTGCTTGCGAACGACGTGCAGGCGTTCCTCACCTTCACCGCATTTCAGCGGGACACTGCGATCCGCGCGGGACTGCCGGCAGACCGTGTGGTGGTGGTTCCGTCGCGGGTGCCTGACCTGGGACTGGTGAGCGACCTGCCCGGAGAATCCTTGCTGTTTGCCGGCCGTCTGACCGCTGACAAAGGCTTCGACGTGGTGATCAAGGCGTGGAGCAAGCACCGGCTGCCACCGTTGACGGTCATCGGCAACGGGCCGTTGGCGGCGGCGGCGCTGAATGTCCCGGGGATCACGTTGCGCGGATTGGTGCCGGCGATCGAGGCCCGCGAGCTGATGCGTTCAGCGCGGGCGTTGGTCGTCGGCTCGACCGTCTATGAGCCAGGTTCGCTGGTGACCATCGAGGCCCTCGCCGGGGGCACGCCGGTCGTGGTGCCAGATCTCGGCTCGTTTTCAGGAGAGTTCGCCGCGCGCGGAGTCGGCTGGGCTTATGCACCGGGCGATGCCGAGGCGCTGGCGGTAGCGGTGCGTCGCGCCTGGGATGAGGCTCCGGCGCGGCGCGGTCGCTGTCGCGCCTTGTACGAAGAACGCCATCTGCCGGTGCGGGCGCTCGAAAGACTCGAACAGATTTACGCAAATCTGCTCGCCGGGCAGCCCGCGGGCGCAGGCTTGTCCGCGGGCGCAGGCTTGTCCGCGGGCGCAGGCTTGTCCGTGGGCGCAGGCTTGCCCGCATGAGCCGTGGGTTCGTCATCCTTTTGGCACTGCAGCTGCTGAGCTGTTTTATTTCTCTTTCATCAGGAGTTGCCGCCGAGGTCCGCATCGTCGTCTCACCGGTTGGCGATGACGCCGCCGTTGGCGATCGCGTGCAGCCGTTGCGCACGCTGGGTGCGGCGCAGCTGCGCGTGCGTGCCGCGCTCACCGCCGGGGCCACCGCGGTCACCGTCACTCTGCTCGCGGGTCGCTGGCAGTTGTCAGCGCCGTTGACCCTGAGCGGCGACGATGCCGATGGCCGCGCGGCCGTGCGCTGGGAGGCGGATGTCCCGGGCAGCGCATTCATTTCCGTCGGTCGCGCGCTGGGGCCGTGGCAGCCGGGGACCCGTCCGGGATCCTGGCGCGTTACGGTTCCTCCAGATCTGCCGGTACCGCAGTGCTTGTTTGACGCCGATCATTGGTTGCCACCGACGCTGGACGATGACCGCCACCTGGAGGAGGTCATCGATCCGCTGCACCTGCGCGTGGCTCCGTCGCCGCCGATCGGCAGTGGCTGGATGATCATCGTGCACGAGTGGGGCATCGGCCGCGTATTTGCACGCCATGAGGCAGGTGCCACTCAGGCGAGCATTTCGGGTTTGATGGTTGCGGACATGGTCCAGTCGGCGCTGGTCCGTGACAAGGCGATCGCTCTTGAGGGCTGGGCGCCGGCCAGCGCGACCGGGTGGGGCCTGCTCGATGACGGGCGCTCAGTTGAAATGGTGGCGCCCAGTGCGCCTGTTCCTGGATGGCTGCCGACGGCCGAATCGGCGCTGATTATTCGCGGCACCGCCGAACATCCGGTTCGTCGTTTGACGCTCAGCGGAATCGCCCTGCGCCACGCCGGTTGGAACCCGCCCGCAGCGGGCTGGGTCGGGATCCAAGCCGGCGTATGGACCACCGCGGATCAGCAATTCCGCGTGCAACCCGCCGCCTGCATCGTGACCTACGCCGCGGATGTCACCCTCGATCGGCTCGACGTCGCCGCGTGTGCTGGTGCGGGCATCGCCATCGGACGTGATTGCGAACGCGTGGTGGTGTCGCGCTGCACGGTTCAAGAGGTTGGTGGCAACGGCATCTGGATCGGCTGGCGTGGTGGTCTCCATCCCGATGGGATGCTCACTGCGCTCGACGAGGATTGGGAATCGGCAGCTGCGGCGCCACGTCGATGCGTGATCGAAGGGTGCACCGTGCGCGGGGTTGGCCGTCTCGATTGGGGTTCGGTCGGAATCTGCGA
>JANYGY010000259.1 GCA_025362255.1 Planctomycetales bacterium | reverse complement strand
ATGGCGTGAGCCATTCCATCGTGCCGTGCACCTTGCAGCTGGACCACACCTGCGCTTTTCAGCGCACCATCAGGGTGAGAAGCAACTTTGTGATATAGTCGATGAATATCGGCTTACGTCTAAAAAAGCTGGTCCAATTTCGTTTTTCAGGTTTAACGGACCTTGCCGTCGCCTTATTTATCGAGCGCGCCGCCGTCTTTCTTCCAGCCGCTGATGCCGGCTGAAAAGTGCTTCACGTTGGTATAACCCAGCGCCTTGGCGGCGTCAGCCCCATCTTTGTAGGCACCGCAGCTCGGGCCGCCACAATAGGATACGATCAGGGCACTCTTGTCCTTCGGCAGGTGCGTGGCCAAGTCTTTGCCGACGACCGCGAAATCGATGGCTCCGGGAATCCGGCCGGCGGCATAGGACTTGGTGCCGTTGCAGTCGATCAAGGTGACCTCCTTGGCGGCGATCGCGTGATCCAGATCAGCCTTGGAGATATCGGGGAAAGCCACCGCTTCTTTTTCGGTTTTGGCCGCATCGGCAGCCCATGCCGCACTCGGCGCGAGGATCGGAAGCGCGGCGACAGCGACGATCAGGAGGGATAAGGAAGAGAGATGACGCATGGAGACTCCAGGGTTGGAAGTGCAAGCCATCATACGGTGGAACAGCCGCGGTGCTTGTAGAATTCGTGGTGCACCGTGGGCGCAGTTTGACGAAACAGCCACATACAGGTCTCACCTATGCTTTTCAAACGCTGACACCCGCGAGAAAACTCGCGGGTGTCAGAAATTTATGACTCAGGAACCGCCGTGCGGCGGATTTCTGATAGTTGAAACCATTAGGGCTGAACGGCTGCCGGCGCAGCGGGCGCCACGGGGGCGGGATTTATCGCCACGGCAAACTTGCCGCCGTAATTGTGGGTAGTCTCAACGGCGCGGTCTTCGATGTAGGGGTCCTTGGCTGGGCCCGACTTTCTGGACGAAGCAGCAGCCGCTTCGTCAGCCGCGCGCTTTGCCGCGGCTGCGTCGGCTGCCTTTTTGGCAGCCATGGCTTCATCGGCAGCGGCCTTGGCAGCGGCCTCATCAGTCGTCTTTTTCGCAGCGGCTTCGGCAGCGGCATTGCGGTCACTGTCCGACATCGCGGCTTGGCGGGCAGCCTCGGCAGCAGCGGCATCTTCAGCGATTTTCTTGGCGGCAGCATCAAGGGCCATTTTTTCAGCTGCTTCATTCGCAGCCAACGTGGCCGCAGCGGCTACGGCGGCAGCCTTTACCGCTGCTTCATCGGCGGCCAGCTTGGCGGCTGCTTCTTCAGCCAGCTTTTGGGCGGCGGCCTCTTCAGCCGCCAGCTTGGCCGCGGCTTCTTCGGCCTGTTTTTTGGCAAGTGCGGCTTCGGCCTGCTTCTTGGTTGCCTCGTCGGCTTTGGTCTTGGCCAGCGCGCTGGCGTCAGCGGCTTCTTTGGCCTTGGCAGTGGCGGTCTTCTCACTGGCATCAGCGGCCGTCTGCGCGGTCAACGCCGTCGCTGCGGCTGCTTGAGCGTCTTTCAGCGAGGTCTTTTCCGCGTCGAAAGCGGCGGCGGTTTTCGCCTGATCGGCTTGTTTGACGGCAGCCATCGCGGCTACAGCTGCGGCGGTGGCGGCGGCTTTGGCCTTGTCGGCTTCGGCAGTCACAGCGGGATCGTTGACTTCGGCTGACTTGACTGCGTCGGCAGCAGAGAGAGCCGCTTTATCTTTAGCGGCGCCGGCGTTCTTGGCTTCGGCAGCGGCGGCCTCGGAGGAATTGCCAGCGGCGGTCTTGGCTTTGGCGATCTCCTCGGAGTCACCACAGCCAGTCAATGACAGGGCCGTAGCGAGGACGGAAACGACGATCGCGGATGTGAGGATCTGGCGGGCCATGAGGGACTCCCTGTTAAGATGGATTGAAGGGACGGATGTAGCAACCGTTGCAGACTTGTCCATCTCGCCCTGGTGCTGCGCCACGCAACGCCCGGGCGGGCGCAAAGACGAAGTCAGCCTTCTCGGCCTCTCTCCAACCCGATTCTTACGCCAATATACGCGCTAGCAGATAGGCCGCCGGAGCTGCGATGATCAAGGCATCAAGCACATCCAAAATGCCTCCGAAACCGGGCATCGAGGTCCCGGAGTCCTTTTGCCCAGCTGCCCGCTTGAGGCAGCTCTCGGCCAGATCGCCGAGCACTCCCAGCGGCCCCAGGGCAAGGCCCCAGACGGCGGGTTGCCACCATCCGGGAAACGGCATCGGTGAACCCCAGGTCGTGGGCAACCAGGTGAACAGATAGCTGCCGCCGATGGCGCCGACGAAGCTGCTGGCGAAGCCCTCCCAGGTTTTCCCGGGGCTTATCGCAGGGCACATTTTATGCCGACCAAAAGCCTTGCCGCCAAAAAAAGCTGTGACATCGCCGCATTTCACCGCCGCGATGAAGACCAGCAGCAGGGCCCCGCCAGTCGGCAAGGCGGCCATCCGCTGCAACAGCAAAAAGGGGATCCCGAGGTACGCGATGCCGAGCAGGGACGCGCCCACGTGGGCGAAGATGCCGTCAGGCCCCCGGCGGAACATCTGTTCGAGCAGCAACCAGCCGAGCGCCAGACCGATGATGAGCGCCGCGCCCTCTGCATGCACCACGACCGCGGCGTTCCCGCTTACTGGATGGGCGACCAACAAAGAATCCGCGACGGGCAGCAGTGCCAACAGGACATTGGTGATCAGCACCGGGGCGAGGCTGATTCCCGGTGCGATCGCCCGGGCGAGGCGCACATATTCGCGGCTGCCGACGACCACCCCGATCAGCGCCAAAACGGTCGTGCCGAGATGGGCGCCACGAGTCACGTCACTGGCAACCGCCGCCGTCACCAAGCTGGCGAACAGCACCCCGAAGATGATCCGATTACGCAACTCGACCGTCATGGGCACGCACCTTATAGGTCCAGCCTTGTAGATCTGGCCGCCGGCCGCGCCAGCGATTGGGCGCGCTTGCCAAGCCCTCGGCCGGTCTACGCTCCCCGATTCCCCGCGCCCGCGGTGGGGATCCGGGGGCCGTAGGCTTCTGATTTACGAGCGAAAAAGCCTCGTGATTACGCGGGAATATCGGCACGTCGATGCCCCGCGATATCAAGAGCACCGAGGACCACGCCCATGGCTACGATCCTGCCCGACGAAGGCCTCACCTTCGACGATCTGCTGCTGGTGCCCAACCGCAGTGACGTGGTCCCCAAGGATACCGATGTCGCGGTGCAGCTCACCCGCCGGATCCGCCTCAACATCCCGGTGATGTCGTCGGCGATGGACACCGTCACCGAGGCCCGCCTGGCGATCGCCTTGGCCCAGATGGGCGGCATGGGGATCATCCACAAGAATCTCAGCATCGAAGCCCAGGCGCTCGAAGTCGAAAAAGTCAAACGCAGTGAAAACGGCGTGATCACTGATCCGAAGACGCTGCCGGTGACGGCGGTAGTCAAAGCCGCTTACGAATTGATGGAAAAGCACCACATCAGCGGCATTCCGGTGCTCGATGGCAAGATCGTGGTCGGCATCGTCACCCGCCGTGACCTCAAATACCATCGCCAGGACGACACTCCGATCACCGAGGTGATGACCACTAAGCTGGTCACCGCGCCACCGTCGATCACCCTGCGCGAAGCCAAAGATCTGCTCTACCGGGCCAAGGTCGAAAAATTGGTGCTCGTCGATTCAGGCGGTCAGCTGGTAGGTCTGATCACGATCAAGGATCTCGAGCGCCAAGAGGAATATCCTCAGGCGTGCAAGGATGCGCGCGGTCGTCTGCGGGTTGGCGCCGCCACCGGAGTCGGTGACATGGCCCGGGTCGACGCCCTGGTGAAAGCCGGCGTCGATGTGGTGGTGGTCGACAGCGCGCACGGCCATTCGCTCAATGTCCTGGCGACCGTAAAAGCGATCAAGGAACGCCACGACATCGACGTCATCGCCGGCAATATCGCCACCGAAGCCGCTGCCCGCGATCTGATCGCAGCCGGCGCCGATGCGGTTAAAGTCGGTATCGGCCCAGGCTCGATCTGCACCACGCGCGTGGTCGCCGGCGTCGGCGTGCCGCAGGTCACCGCGGTGATGAACGCTGCCAAGGCCGCGCTCGCTGCGGGCATCCCGGTGATCGCCGACGGCGGGATCAAATACTCCGGCGACATCGCCAAGGTCCTCGCGGTCGGCGCCAATGTCGTGATGCTCGGCAGCATCCTCGCCGGTTGCGACGAAAGCCCGGGCGAATCGATCATTTATCAAGGTCGCCAGTTCAAGGCGTACCGTGGCATGGGCTCGATCGGCGCGATGCAAAAGGGGTCTGCCGACCGGTATTTCCAGGATGGCGAAAAAAGCCCCGACAAGCTCGTCGCCGAAGGCATCGAAGGCATGGTGCCGTCGAAAGGTCCATTGAGCACGGTGGTCTTCCAGATGGTCGGCGGCCTTAAGGCCAGCCTCGGCTACTGCGGCGCCAAGGATATTCCGACCCTGCAGCAGGTCGCTGTCCTTCAGCGGATGACCGGCGCCGGCCTGCGGGAATCGCACCCCCACGACGTCAAGATCACCAAAGAAGCGCCGAACTACCGTCCTGAATAGGCGCTCACAGATGATCAGGCGACCACGCCGGCGATTGCCGCGTTTCGCCGAACACATCCCGTGGATCGCTGCACCCGCCGAGTTTTACCCATCATGCATCAAAAAATCATCATTCTCGATTTTGGCAGCCAGGTCACCCAGCTGATCGCCCGACGCGTGCGCGAGGCCAAGGTCTTTTGCGAGATCCACCCGTTTTCGTACGCGCTCGAAAATCTGCGCGAGGCAACCGGCATCATCCTGTCCGGCGGCCCGGCCTCGGTATATGTGCCAGGTGCGCCGCAGATCGACCCCGCGATCTATCAGCTGGGCATCCCGGTGCTGGGCATCTGCTACGGCATGCAGGTCACCGCCCACAACACCGGCGGCAAAGTGATCACCGCCGATCACCGCGAGTTCGGCCGCACCGACGTGAGCTGCGATACCACCAGCGCGTTGTTCGCCGACCTGCCCGCCCAGCAAGCCGTGTGGATGTCGCATGGCGACCGCATCGAGGCGATTCCCGGTGCGCAGGTCATCGCGCGTTCGGTCAATTGCCCGTTGGCGGCGGTGCACGCGCCAGCCCTCAATTTCTGGGGCGTGCAGTTCCATCCGGAAGTCGCGCACACCACCCACGGCGCGGCGATCATCCGCAACTTTTTGACCAAGATCTGCGGCTGTCGTGGCGACTGGACGATGGGCTCGTTCATCGACGAAGAGATCGCCCGCACGCGCGCCAAAGTCGGCACCGAGCAGGTCATTCTCGGCTTGTCGGGCGGCGTCGATTCGTCGGTTGCGGCGGTGCTGCTGCACAAGGCGATCGGCAAGCAGCTCACCTGCATCTTCGTCAACAATGGTCTGCTGCGCGAGGGCGAGGCCGAGGGCGTGCAGAAACTGTTCGCCGATCACATCGGTCTCAACCTCATCTACGTCGATGCCAGTGCGCGCTTCCTCACCGCCCTGGCCGGAGTCGCCGACCCCGAACGTAAACGCAAGATCATCGGCAAATTGTTCATCGATGTGTTCAAGGACGAGGCGCTCAAAATCAAGCAACGCGGCGGCGCTGCGGGGGCCGAAGTCAAATTTCTCGCCCAGGGCACGCTCTATCCCGACGTCATCGAATCGATCTCGGTGCACGGCGGCCCCGCCTCGGTGATCAAGAGCCATCACAATGTCGGTGGGCTGCCCGCCGATCTCGGGCTTGGCCTGGTCGAGCCGTTCCGCTTCCTGTTCAAAGATGAAGTGCGCGCGATCGGCACCGAACTCGGATTAGCTGATGAGGTCGTGTGGCGTCAGCCCTTTCCCGGCCCGGGCTTGGCCGTGCGCATTCTCGGCGATGTCACCGCCGACAAGGTCGCGCTCCTCCAACGGGCCGACGCGATTGTGCGCGAAGAGCTGAAAAACGCCGGTCTCGAACGCGTCATCTGGCAATCGTTTGCGGTGCTGCTGCCGGTCAAATCCGTGGGCGTGATGGGCGACGAATGCACCTACGAACGCGCCTGCGCCATCCGCGCGGTGACTTCAACCGACGGCATGACCGCCGATTGGGCGCAGATCCCCTACGCGGTCCTCGGCACCATGAGCAACCGCATTATCAACGAAGTGCGCGGCATCAACCGCGTGGTCTACGACATCACCAGCAAGCCGCCGGGGACCATCGAATGGGAGTGATGCGAGGGGTCGGCGTCCTCGGCGGATCATTGGTCTGCCTCGTCAATTGCGGGTGCATCTACGGCACGTTCGGCGGCACCATCAAAGTCGACAATGATACGGACGACCGCATAGAGGTAGTGTTGGACCGTTCCGACCTCAGTGATGGCACGCTGTATCGCTCCAAGTCCTCAGTTGACGCTGACCACTCGAAAATTTTTTCCTACGGCAGTTTCGTGTACAATCCCGACGTCACCGTTGAGTACAAAGGCCGGGTCAAAACGTACAAAACCACCGTCGATTTTTTCGGCTACGATATCGTCCACGTCAATACTTCAGACTTTCTCTCAGCTTCAAATTGATGAAACGCCCGTGATTCACGGGTGACAAAGGTCCTTCGACGAGGCGAGAATCCGCGATTTTTGTCCTCCATCGGGGATGATGGTTCTCATCGTCGACCCTGGGCAGTGACCATATTTTTGATTCAAGTATTTCACATCTCATCCGTGGGTGGCCCAAAACATCCGATCATGTGTAAACTAAACTTTACTAAAAATGCGTTTCCTGAGCACTACACGCAGTTTTGAATTCAAGTGTTGCGTTCAACGAATGGGCGCTATTTCTGTTCGCCTACATGTTTACCCGTTGGTACCTATTGTGTGTCACAGTCCTAGCTCTCGCTGGGTGTGCCTCTTCAACGCGTACCGCATCTCCAGCGGGAAAAACTGAGCCGTCCCCCCGTGACATGGGCGCCTCGCCCATGACTTCAAGTCCCAATCCAACCGACACGGCCACAGGTCCCATTAAGCCGCGCGTCGTCTCGGTCGAAGAAATCGCTCGCGC
>JANYGY010000255.1 GCA_025362255.1 Planctomycetales bacterium | reverse complement strand
CCGCGCATGTTTTCGGCAATCGCCTTGACCATGAAATTCGGCCCGTTGCCGATGTAGGTCATCGCCCCCCAGAACACACTGGCCACCGCGCAGGCGCCGAACGAGCGCACCACCAGCGGATCAGCCGAGGCCCCGATCTGCGCAATCGTCAGTTGATGCTGGCCTTCCATCCCGGCCATGAAGGCCATGAACGTCGGGGCATTGTCGAGGATCGCGGAGAAGAATCCGGTGCCGAAATAATAGGCCAAGGGGGTCAACGGGACGCCATACAACGCACCCGACATCGCCTGGGCCCGGATCAATTCCAAGGCTGGCAGCATGGTCACGAAGATTCCAACAAACAGGATCGCGACCTCGCGCAGCGGCTCTGCCTTGAAATCATTCACGCGCAGATTTTCGGGCGGGGTGGTGCGGAATGCATACCAACCGATGCCCAGCAAGAGGAGTTCGCGGACGAAGCTGAACGTCTCGATGTCGGGGCTCGGCGGCTTGCCCAGATGCAGGCCCCATCCCGCCGGGCCGTGGGTCAGCCCCGGCACCCAATCGCCCCGGTTCGGATCGATCAGGATGCAGCCGACCGCGACCGCCAGCAGGGCGATGTTCTTGACCCCGGTGATCACTACTTCGCCGCCGTGTTCAGCCTGATCCGGCGGCGCCGGATTACGTCGATCGAAGAGATAGAATATCGTGCCCAGCAGCCCAAGAGCGCACAGCCACTCAGGCAGGTTGAGTTCGAAAAACCGCACGAATTCGATGCCCTTGAGGTAGCCGAGCATTAACGGCGGATCGCCAATAGGAGTCAAAGCCCCGCCGATGTTGGCCACCAAGAAGATGAAGAAGACCAGATGATAAGGTCGCAAGCGCCCGCGGTTCATCTGTAGAAAAGGGCGGATCAGCAGGATCGAGGCACCAGTGGTGCCGATCGCATTGGCGAGCAGGGCGCCAAACAGCAACAAGGCGGTATTGGTGCGGGGACTGCCGGTGAAACCGAGTTTCAACACCACTCCGGCAGTGACCAGAAACAGGCACGCGACGACACTGATGAACGACAGGTATTCAAATCCGACGTGGACCAACGTCCCTGCCCGACCGGTCGCGAGATAATAAATTGCCACCACCGCCGCCAAGCCGAAGGCCACCAGCGGGTATCGCCGATGCCACATCTTTGCCGCAACCAGCGGCATGATCGCCACCGCCAAAAGCAGTATCGCAAACGGCAGCACAGCCCAGCCGGGCGGGGTGCTGGTTCCGGTTTCCGCGGCCGAAAGTGGGAATCCCGCAGCCAACAAGAAAAGCCATCGCAGCATCACCTAATGTTGGCCTGTGGACGGGGGCGAGCAAGGCGACTGCTGATTCGCGTCTGGTTAAGGTGCCGGTCTATTTTCATAGTATTCGTCTGCGAAGCGCGCTCTGCCCGAGTCGATGGAAATTATGGTCTTGCCCAGTCAGGCCTCTCTTTAATCTAGGAAGATGACTGAGTATTGACCGCTATGATAAATAAATTGTTGGTGGTTCTGTCGCTATGTGTGGTCGAAATAGGGTGCGCCACCAGGGAGTTGTACTCTGACAACAAGTCCATGGAAAATCATTCACGTGTTTTGATCAGGGGATCACAGGCTTTGGTGGTATCGAATGGAAAATATTTCCTGGAGTATCATACCCAGGCCTATTCGCTGCAATGTTCGAAAGAGGAATTGTCCTATTCCGACAAATTGATCATCTATTTATCTAGCGAAACAGGATTTCCTTCGAGTTACCAATTGAATCATGGTGATCAGTTTGTCTTCAGGGGCACCTTGGCCGCTGGCGACATGCCAGGGATCTACTCCTGGGATTCCATCGATGCTGAGGTTGTTTCCAATAAATTTGTGAAGGTCGCGCCGAAATCCATCTACTTCAAGTATGCCATGACTCCATTTGCCATCGCTTTCGATGCCGCGGCGGGAGGTGGACTGATTTCCTGGATGGCAATGTCAGACCCGCGCATCGCCATTCCGGTCATTCAAGCGGTTGCAAAGTGATGAATGACAGCGAGCCGGCAGGCGCCAGTTACTTCGCTATTTGCACCAGATAAGCATCGGCGAGGACGACGTGATCGCCGATGTCGAAGCGTTCGCCAAGAGCGATGTCGAGGGTCAAGGTGGTGACCCCGCGCACATCGAGGTCGACGATCGCGGGCACCTCTCCGCCGCGCAGGCGATCACGTTGCCAGAGGACCTTGCCATCGCCCGTGAGGCTTACCGGGCAGTCGCCTTCGGGGGCCACCGCATCGGCGATGCCGACCAGGGCGCGCAAGCGGACGAAGCGTTGGTTCAAACTCCAGCTGAGGGTGGCGGCGCTGTGCACCGTCAGGCCTTTTGCATAGCGCACCCCCGCGAGCATCAGCGGTCCGCCGTCGAGGTTACGATCGCGTTGCCACGGCCAGACCACGTCGAAGGCGCCCTGCTCTTTCACGGTTGCCGGAGGCACGTCCGACAGCCAGGTGCGCCTGCCACCGTCCACCCGTAAACGCAGGCCGGCGAGTGCCGCGGGAGCTGCTGCGATCGGCTGACTGTTGATGGCCAACTGAAGTCCGGTGTCCGTCGCCCGCAGCCGCAGCGGAGGCCGGCTGCCATCGATGACCACCAGCAGCCCCAGGCCGCTGGCGACTTTGAGCGGCTGGGCCAACCGCAGGCCTTGGATGTCGGTCAACTCGAGAGCCAGCGGTTCGGGATCGAGGCTGCTCGCAAAAAGCAGCTTGCCGGCGCGCAGCCCTTGGACCCGACCATCAAGTGGGCCACTGGCGACCACCACCCGATCGAGGCCATCCGCAGCCGCGGCAGTTTCTGAAGTGCCCCAACCGAGGATCGCGGTCAGCGGCAGGTCATGCGGGCCGAACGGCGTCGTGGCGCGGATCGTGTCGTTGGGGCCAACCGCCAAAGCAGTTGCGGGCAACCACCCGCCGTCGGTGAGCCAGATGCCAAGCCCTGGACCGGCGGCGGGGTTTCGCGGTTCGGAGGTGGACTTCACTGGGGATTTATCGCCAAGTTCCAGCCAGTCGGTGTCCGCCAGCGCAATCAATGCTTTCCCACCGCCCACCACCTGACCGTTGGCGAACGTCAGCTGGGCGGCAGATAGCGGCGGGCCCTCAAGCGGCGTCACGGTCGCAGCTGAAAGTGCACCGGAAAAAAAAGCAGCTCCCGCAACTGTGGCGCCCAGACTGCTGGCAACCCCCGTGAGCAGGGCGGTGATCCGTTTCATGCGTCGGCCAATGCTCCGACGGCATCCGCGCGAAGTTTATAGAATGGGAATACCTTATCGAATCGGGTTAGCGAAAAGATCTCATCCAATGCCGGTGAATCGACACCGCACAGCGCCAGCCGGCCGTGGTTCGCCTGGGTCTGGCGCAAGCGTTGGACCAGCGGCCCCAGGCATGCCGAATCGAGGGTCGCGACGCCGGCGAGATCGATCACCAATTTCGGAAATGCCGCGGTCTCCTCGAGAAAGCGTTGGGCAAAATAGTGACGCACCTGATCGAGATCGGCGATGCCCAATTCATCGCGGCGAAACGACAGGACGTGCACACCGTGATCTTCAATGATGCTGGGATGATAAAGATCCATCACGATTTCCGGGGGCGGTTCAGGTAGCGAAGGCTGAATGCCGAGTCCCCGAAGGCAATCCGTATCGTGGTGGTTTCGCCGTGGTGTTCCTCGTTCAATGGCGTGGAAAAAATCGTCCGCCTCGCCCCTGCGGCTGGCTGGCCGACGGTTTCTCCTATGCTGACGCAAGCCCGCTCCCGCTCTCTCATTCACCCCGAAGCCACCATGCATGCACTGTACCTCCATGGGTTTGGCTCTGGTCCGTTGACGGCCAAGGGGGTCGCCTTGGGCCGTCGCTTGGCGGGGGGGCTGACCACGTATGCCATTCCCGATCTCGAGGGCGGCGATTTTTTCAATCTGACCATGCCGGGGATCCTCGCTCGCGTCGCCGCCGCGGTGCGGGCGGTGCCGGAGGACGGTCGCCCGATCGTGTTGATCGGGTCGTCGCTCGGTGGCTATGTCGCTGCTCAAGTCGCCGCCCAAGTCGCTGCCCAAAGCGCCGCGATGGAGGTCAGCCAGCGCGTCGGCGCGCTGCTCCTGATCGCTCCCGCGTTTGGATTCACCAGTCGTTGGGCCGAGCGTCTGGGCAGTGCCGGAGTCGCCGCCTGGCAGCGTGACGGCAGTCTGCCGTTTTATCATTTTGCTGCTGAGCGCGAATTGCCGCTCGGGGTCGGTTTCTACCAATCGTGCCTAGATCTGCCGGAGTTGCCGGCGCAATCCCCGCTGCCGGTGGTGATCGTCCACGGCCGCCAGGACGAGACGGTCGATCACCGCCATTCACTGGCCTATGCGACCCAGCGCGACCACGTCGAGCTGCATCTCATCGACGGCGATCATCGCCTGACTGAACCACGGCATGAGGAACTGATCGCGTGGTGCGCGGGAGATCTGCTGAAGCGATTGGCGACTTCGGCGACGATCTAGGAACCTGTCCCCGACCGGCGCCTAGGCACCGTCACGGTCAACGGCGGTCTGCCGAAAGCCCCGTGGACTCAAGCCGCAACGACGGCGAAAGCAGGCCGAAAAATGAAACGGATCCAGATAGCCGATCGCCTGCGCAATGGCGGCGATGGGTTGATCGCTGTGGCGCAGAAGCTCCTGTGCGCGGGCCATGCGTCGTCCCTCGACCCAGGTGGCGAAACTGGTGCCGTAGGTCGCGCGAAAGCAGCGCGCGAATTGCGCTGGTGAGAGCTGGGCGAGGCGGGCGGCTCCGGCCAAGCCGATCGGTCGGGCGAGGTGTTCGCTGACGGTGTCCGCAACCAGTCGCGCGCGCGCATCGCCGTGCGGCGCCACGCGAAGGTCGCTCTGGCACCACAGCAAGGCCGCCTCGACCGCGTTGAGCGCCAAGGCTTCGCGACCGGTCACCACCCCGGCAGCGACCTGCCACGCGGTATCGATCGCTCCGGCAATGCGTTTGCCGACGGCGGCAGACGGCTTGAACGTCGCAATGCCCGGCGCAACCGGCGTGGGCCAGCGCAGCAGATCGGCCCACGTCGGCAGGGCCGCGAAGACCACCCAGCGTACGCCCCATCGCCGCGCACCCGCTGGCGTGCCGTAGTCGTGCGCGGTTCGCGGTGCGATCAGGACCACGTCGCCGGCCGTGGTCAGCACCTCGCCTCCGGCAAAGCGCACGACGCAGGTGCCGGCGGTGTTCTGCCACAGCAGCCAGTCGGCGATGCCGTACGGACGACGGCTGTCGCGTGGTCCATCATCGGCGAAGCCGCCGACCACCGGGGTTGGCGCGGGACATGCGTCATTTCGTCTGGCTGGTCGCACCATGAGCGGATTCAACAGGTTCATGATCCGAGATGCAATGGTCGATCGCAGCTCGACGACGCAGACTGGGCCGTCATGAAGTTCACTCAAACCCAGATCGACGACTTTCATCGACAGGGATTCCTGGCGTGTCCCCGACTCCTCGATGCGGCGGAATTACCCGCGTTGCGCACGGCCTATGATGCAGCCTTCACCCGGCTCGCGAGTCAGGAGCTGGCCGGCAAGGGCCAGCGCATGCGCCAAATCATGAATCTCGGCGAGCACTCGCCCCCATTCGAACGGTTACGTCAAGATGCGCGGATCATCGAGATATTGACGGCGTTGATCGGACCGAATCTGCAACTCTGGCATGATCAGGCATTGTGGAAACCGGCCCGCGATGGCGGCCCGGTCTTCTGGCATCAGGACAACAGCTATTGGAATCTGCAGCCGGCGACCGCAGTCAGCTGCTGGCTGACGCTTGATGATGCGGATGCCGACAACGGTGCCATGCAGGTGATTCCCGGCAGCCACCTTCACGCGCTCACCCACGGAAAAACCAGTGAAAGTGCGGCATTGGTCGACGCCAGCGCCCATGTCGATCCAGCGGCGGCGGTGACCGTGCCGCTGCCTGCTGGCGGGTGTTTGTTTCATCATTGCCAGACGCTGCACTACACCGCGCCCAACGTCAGCGATCGGCAACGACGGGCATTCATCGTCCACGCGATGGCCCCTGGCACGCGCGGACGCGATGGCCAGCCGATCCCGGTCGATGACCATCATCCGCTGCTCGGAGCGGGTCGGACATAGACGTCACGAGTTGCGCGCGCGCTGAGCTGAGCAGGGTGCCGCCTATGCCCGGCACCTGCCGCTTCGCCCCCAGCGCCACCGGCCGCGCGCATCCCGGAACACTGCTCGCTGCGCTGCTCTGCTGGCTGGATGCGCGGCAGCGGGGCGACCGGGTGGTGCTGCGCCTGGAGGATCTGGATCCCGAGCGGTGCTCACCGGCGTTAGTTGCGGGATTGCGTGAGGATCTGGCGTGGTTCGGTCTCGATTGGGATCTGGTCGAAACGCAAAGCGAGCAAGCCCCGCGGCATGCGGCGGCGTTGGATGCGTTGGCCGCGCGGGGACTGCTCTACCCATGTCCCCTGTCACGGACCGAATTGCAGACGATCGGAGTGCGGGGTCCGGACGGCGCATTTCAGACCGATAATCGCAATCGTGGCCGCCCGCTGCCGCCCGGAGGTTGGCGGGAAAGTCCTGAGCCTTTGCGCGTGAATCTAGGGGCTGGTCTGGCCGATCCGGTGGTGCGTCGCCGCGATCACGCCATCGCCTATCATCTGGCATCGGTGGTCGACGATGCGGCGGTCGGGGTCACGCGCGTGGTGCGTGGCCGCGACCTTGCGCCGAGCACCGCGCTCCAGGTTGCGCTCCAGGACGTGCTCGGGCTGTCGACCCCGATCTATCATCACCACGCCCTGCTGCTCGAAGCCGACGGCGCAGCCAAACTTGCCAAATTCCACGGTGCAGTGGCGGTTCCGGAATTGCGGAACCATCTGAGCGCCGCCGAGCTGTGCGGAATCCTGGCGCATGCCGTCGGTTTAATCGCGCACGTGCAACCGCTGCGACCAGCGGATCTGCTCGTGGATTTCTGCTGGTCGCGGGTCACCGCCGTCGACCGCGCGATGGCGTGGGATGGTGCCCGCCTGCGGCTGATATCGGCGGCAGAACCGATCGGTTCGGTGGCTCTTCCGCTGACTCACGCATTCGCGTGGTCGACGCCTGCCGCGCCGGCGGCGATTGCGCTGGTCGAGGTACCGGCTTTGGCGGCGCTGATCGATCGACCGCTGCCGGCGATCGGCAGATCCTGCTTCGCGCGGCTGATCGATCGCGACGGCACCGTGATCGACGTGCTCGTCGCCGACCGCCGATCGCGCGATCGCCTTCGCCTGATGCCGCATGGTGGGCCGGGGGTGCGCGCGGCGGTCATCGCCTGTCTGCTGGGACACGGTCTGCACCAGACGGCAGCCATCAGCAGTGGCGATTTCACCCCCGAATGGCTGGCCCTGGCGGCCGCACCATCGCCGGCAGCGGTCGCCTGGCGGTTGGCGCATCCCGGAAAGACGCCGCCTTTTTCGGCGGAATTCCTGCACCGTACGCCGTTGGTGCTGATCACCGGCCCGACCAACGCCGGCAAATCGACGTTGCTCAACCAGTGGTGCGGCCATCGCCGGGCGCTGGTGTCGGACCTGCCCGGCACGACCCGCGATCTGCTGGCTGCCGAGACCATCATCGCGGGCTGGCGG
>JANYGY010000246.1 GCA_025362255.1 Planctomycetales bacterium | reverse complement strand
ACGATCTTGACCCCGGCGATCGCACGTCCGTCAAGTTCGATCACCATATTCGCCGGTTTGATGTCGCGATGGATCAGCCCGTGCTGATCGTGGGCATAGGCCAGCGCGACCGCTGCCCGGCGCACGACTTCCACCGCCCGTCGCCAACCTAACGCGCCATCGATGAAGCGATCGGCCGCGCGACCTTCGGCCACCTCCATGACGATGAAGATGTGATCGCCCCAATACCCAGCCTCGTACACCCGCACGATTCCGGGATGGTCGAGTTTGGCGGTGAGCGTGCATTCGCGCACCAGCCGTTCGATGGTGCTGGCGGCCTGCTGGCGGATGTCGACCAGCTTCACCGCATAGGCTTGCAGATCGCCGTCGGTGTGCGCGAGGTACACCGAACCTTGCGCGCCACGGCCAAGGAGCTGACCAAGCCGATAGCCTTGGATCACGAGGCCCGGTTCGGGTTCGCTGCGCGGGGGGGAGTCGCTGATGATGGTCTTGTCGGAGTCCATGACGGCCGGCTTTACCTCATTCCGCAGAGCATGCGGGTCTCTTGCTGTTTCGCTATCACAGTCCCCATCGTTCGGTCAAATGAACTTGTCCTGGCCCGGGAAAATCGCGTCGTTCGTACACGATACCATTCACCTCGCAGAGCGCTCATGGCGCGCGCTGGTCGTGCTGGCGGTTGCGGTTGAGCAAGCTCATCACGGTGGCGGGCGTCGGCAGGCTGCACGGCCGGAACTTCTCGCGCCGACCGTCGCTTTCGACCGCCAGGAGCGCGGTGTGCAGGCCAAGGCGGCTGGCGCGGTCATCGTCGATGAGCTCCGAAGAATCCGCAGCGGCCATCTGGAAGAGGATCCGGGCATCGAAATCGCGTAGCGCCCGGCGCCCGAGACCACGTTGCACCGAGGTCAGCGAATCGCACCAGACCACGACGTGCACTCCATATTCAGGACCGTTGGCGAGGATGTCAGCGAGCACCTCGGACGGTTTCCTGCCGCTGTCACCGGCGAAGCCCAGATCATCGTCGGGTCGCAAAGTGCGCAGCCTTTGCAGGCCGAAGATGATGAGCAGTGCCGGCGTGCGCGCGTCGTCGCTGCCGCTTTGACGTTGTTCGATCAGGCTGGCGAATTCGGCGAGCACGGCTGCGGTTTCTTTGCCGCCGCGTCGGCCAACTGTTGGCGCAAAGCCACCGAGCATCGACGCGAATGGCCCTTCGGCATCTTCGCCATCAAGGGCAATGAGCTGCCCGGGGCGCGGGCGGCTCGCGAGTCCGAGCAGCAACGCCGCGCAGGTCGCGGCGGCAGCTTCGCGATTCTGACCAACGATCAGCAGGTTGCCGCCAGCGGCGTCCTGCAACGGCACCATCGCCGCCCCGCTGAGCGAACTCGATTGACCGACCCACAGGGCGGAGGCATCGGTGAGCGCTGCGCCATGCGGTGCCTCGGCGAGATCCGACGGTGCGCTGCCTTCGAAGAAGATCGGTGGTTGCAGCGGACTCCAGCCAGCGGCAAAGGCCCGGGCGGCCAGCGGGCGCAGGTGGCCGGCTTCTTGCTCATCCGACAGCCAGCAGACCTGGAAAGGGCTGTTGCCCGCGGCCAAGCCGGCCTGGTCGTTGTACACCGCGTCACCGGGCCGAGTAAGCAGGCGGGTGGCGTCGTTGTCCTCGTGCAGTAGCAGGTGCGCGTCGGCTTCGTTGCACGGCAAGGCGATGCGAACGCCCATTTGTCCAAGGCTGCTTTTGGCCAGCGAGTAAGCCCCGGCGAGGGTCTGCGAGCCGAGCACCACATGCACGCCGAACGCGCGACCCTGGCGGACGAAGCGATCGAGCAGCAACGCCGCGTCACGGGCGATCGCGTCGTCTTCGGTGAAGAATTCCTGGAACTCGTCAATGATCAGCAGGATCCGCGGCAGGTGCGCGCCGCCGGCTTGGCGATGCGCCGCGAGGTCCTGCGCGCCGACCGCGCGAAAGGCCTCACCGCGGGTGGTCAGTTCACGGTCGAGCTGGCGCAACACACTTAAACCGAATTCGCGATCGCTCTCGATCGCGACCACCCGCGCATGCGGCAGGCGATGCGTGGCATAGGCTTTGAATTCGACGCCTTTCTTGAAATCGATGAGATGGAATTCGACTTCGCTGGGCGCGTACCACAGCGCAGCGCTGGTGATCAGCACGTGCAGCAAGGTTGATTTGCCCGAGCCGGTGCGGCCGCCGATCAGCACATGTTGGGCAGTGCCGCGACCGAGCTCGAGCATCTGCAGACGTTCCGGGCCCCGCCGACCAAGTGGGATCTGCAGGCTTTTCGCCGAGGATTTCGACCACAGCTCAGCTGCCGATGGCGCCACCGAGGAGAACGCCAGCTCGACCCGCTGGGCGCCGGTCGCGGCTTTGCCGACGGCGGCGATCAGCTGCGCTGTCTGGCTCGCCGATGCGGATGCGGCCGGGACGAAGGTCCAGTCCTGCAAGCCTTCGCGCTCGAGCACCAAGCGATCCTGCAGGGTCCGCAGGATCACCCCGGTGCGCCGAAACCACGCCAGGTCGAGCACCGCGGGCAGCGGCCGACGGTCGTCATGCAGGAGCAGCACGTGCACCCCGCACCGCGCCCCGGTGCGCGCCAGCAGCGCCAAGCGTTCGAGCGCGTGCTCGGTGAACCCCGCGGGAAAATCAGCGACGGCGACCAGATGCAGCGGTTCTTGCAGATCACCGGCCTCACGATTGTAGTCTTCGATCGTCGCGTAACGGCCGCGCAGACGTTTTTGAATCACCGTCTCAACATGCGCGACGAGATCATCCAGGCCGCGTTCGATCGCCACCTGATCGTTGAGGACCCCGCGGCCGAGCAGCGATTCCTCATGCTCGGCAAGATCGAGGAACGGCGCGAAGGCTTCGCCGAGGCCGAGCGGATCGATCAGCGACAAGCGCAATTTCCCAGCTGGGAAAGAACCCAGGGCGCGCAGCAAGACCTGATGCAGGACCTGCAGGCCGGCCTGCCGGCCTGCAGGTCCGGTACGCACCAGCAGCGACGCGGGATTCGGAAATGCCAGGGCCACCGGCAGGACCACGTCATCGACAGCGGGGAAGTTGACCTCGCCATGTTCGGTGGTCGTTCCGGCGCAGCTGCGGGTCACGCTCAGCAAGGGGATCCGCACACTGCCCAACGGCAGATCGGGGACGAAGACTTTTGGTGAACGCCAATGCTTCCAGTCATCTGAGGTCCACGCGGGATGGCGAGCGTTAGCGCGGGCGCAGGCATCGGTGGCGAATTCGCGCAACGTCGCCAAGGCCGCATTCCATTTCTGATCGATCTGGGCCCGCGCGGCAGTGCTGGTCTGATCAAGGTTCGCGAGCAGCGCCGCTTGGCGTTGATCAAGCGCGAGTCCGGCGGCCTCGTGGCGTCGACGACGTGCGACGCCGGATTTTTCGACCTCGGCGCTGATCACTGTGGTATTGCTGTCAGCCCGTTTGGCTAAACGTTCGATCACCTGCTGTTCGCGGCGGCGGATGCGCGCCACCGCCGTTTCGGTCTGCGCGGTCAGCCGCTCATGCGCCGCCTTGCGCTCTTGTTCAGCGCGCAGCAGGCGATCGACACGCGGTTGCATGGGGCCTTGGGGATCCAGTTCGGTGCGTGCCGCGCGATCGAGTTGCTGCAGGGTGCCGGCGATGGTCGCGAGCACCGGGCGCAGGTCGCCCAGGGAGCGCGCCAAGCGCTGACGTTGGCCGCGCGTGCGCAGGGGGACCAGTACTTGGGTGGCGATCACTGAACCGGATATCCAGGGCAGGGCTTCGGGGCCGACGGCGGCAAACCACGCGATCCCGGCGGCAAGGGCGTGGGCGAAGATCAGCAGCCCGTGATTCAACAGTTGGCCACTCAGGCCAGTGTCCTGGTACGCCGATGATCGCTGGGTCTTTTCGAGGTTGGCGGCGGTCTTGTCGATCAACGCAGCGGTCGAGCGCAGTCGTTCGCGCAGTGACCCTGACGCGTTGGCCTGCGGTGCCGGGGCCAGGCCGCTGGTGATCCGAGCGCGCCGGCAGGCGTTGGTGAACTGCGTCTCGAGCGTCGCATAGCGGGTTCCCAATTCGGCGAGCTCATCGAGAAATGCCGCCAGCTGCTTGGTCAACTCACCCGATCGGGCGAGCATCTGCCGGTGCCCTGGATCCGTGCTCAGATCCACCGGTGCGGCGTCTAGCGCTGCACCGGCGCGATCGCAGTCGGTGCGCAGGCGCAGGCGACGGCGTTGCGCCGCCTCGGTTGCGCCGCTGGTCAGGCGCTGCTGCTGCGCGGTCAGACGGCTGAGCCGCGCCGGCAGATCAAGCAGCGGATCGGGATCAGCGGCGATTGTCGTCTGCCATTCGTCGCGGGCGCGGACTCCGGCGAGGCTCAGGCGTTGGCGCGCGTCGCGGGCTTCGCGTTCGACCTGCGCACGTTCGCTGCCGATGCCCGTGAGCTGGGCGGTGCAGGTCGCCAAGCGTCCGGTCACCGCGTCGAGGCCGAGGCTGTCTCCGAGACTGTCGCCCAGACTGGTGCTCCCTTCGGAAGTCGGGTGTGAGCTTGCGTCGGAAAGAGGGTCGCTCAGGTGCATTGGCGGATCGCTTCGCGTAAGAGTGTGTCCATCCGGCGGATCGCGCCCGCCGCTTGGCGGGCGCGGGCTTCAAGGGGCTCAAGATGCAGCGTCGCGAAATCCGTGCGCGCCTGATCACGCCACGTTTCGGCACTGGCATCCCAGGCGTGATCCAGGTCCTTCACGGCTTTCTCGATCAGCGCATCCGCGTTGGAGAGTGATGGCATCAGCGCGCCCCATCCTGATACGTGTCGATCTCGGTCGCCAGGCGATCGAGTTTCGCCAAGGCTTTCTCGCCCTGCTCGCGCAGCGCCAGATCGTGATCGCGGCATTGGTGCAGCAGCGGCGCGCAGTCCTGTTCGATGCGCAGGAGCCAGCGTTTGATGTTGGCGAGCTTCTCTTCGGCTTCGTCCCGGCGGCGCTGCGCGCGTTGCATCGCGATGCGTTCTTCGGTGCTGCTCGGCTTTTGCGGTCCACGGGTGTTCATCCCCCCCCGGACCTCGCTCTCGGCTTCGAGCCAAGCGCGGCGGGCGCTTTGGAAAAGCTCTTCGCGCGTCTGCAGCTGGCGTTTCCACAACGGCAATTGTTCGCCCTGCATCCAATCCTGGACCCGATGCAGGTCAGCATCGCTGCCACCCAGGGCGGCGCCGGTGCTCTGCATCCATTTGGCGAGCGCCGCGCGCAGGTCGCGCAACACCTGCGCGTCAGCGAGATCGGCCCCGCTCATCCCCGCTCCAGGTAGGTGCGGATGGCCTCGGCCTTGCGCGCGAGCTGCGGCACCTGGGCATCGGATTCTTCGACGAAGCGCGCGACGACCCGCACCATGCGCTCGAACGATTCGGCAAAGCGCGCCTGCTCGTCGTCTTGCCAGGTTTCGGCGACGCGCTGGAACTGACGATGGATCGTTCCCAGCTCGGTGCGCGTGCTGTCGTTGAACCGCTTGAGGGCGGCGATGAAACGCAGCAGTTCTTCAGGATCGACAACGGCTTTGCCCATGCGTGATTCCTCATGCGCCAGCGTGCCAAGCCGGGTTTCGGATTCCAGATAAAGCAGGACTTCAGACGCCGATCAGATTCACCAGGCGCGCGGCTTCGGGGCCGGAAAAAGCCTCGGCGTAGGGCGCCCCGGCCTGGAACCCCCAGGTGCGTCCGCGGGCCTCGACCCAGCGCATGAATTCCGGGGTCGCGATGGTCGTCGGAGGACCGTCGCGGCCGACCAGCTGACTGCCATAGCAGGCGATCGCCGCACGTTTGCATTCCCAATCGGCCTCGGTGCATGACATCAGCACGGTCGGCGCGGAAATCGGCAATTCAGCTTCGTAGCACCACAGGCGAATGCCGGCGACGGCGGGAAAAGCCGACGGAAACCGATGCAGCGCGGCGAGCTTGACCGCGCCGGACACCAACTCGTGCAAAGCGAGGTGATCGCCATGGCGAGAGGCCGGGCCGATGCTGAGCACGGTGCGCGGGGCGTGGCGGCGGATCGCCTCGATCACCGCATCGCGCTGCCCGCGATTCCCGGTCAGCAAGCCGCCGTCGGGCAATTCAAGATTGTGCCGTTCGGCTATGCCCAGCACCCGCGCCGCGGCGGCGCTTTCCGCATCTCGTTCGACGGTCGTGCCGCGCGAGCCCAGCTCACCCCGGGTCGCGTCGACCACCACCACCCGCGCGCCCTGGCGCACCTGGGCAGCGATGGTCGCTCCGCAATGAATCTCAGCATCATCGGGATGCGGGGCGAAAATCAGGAGGTCGCAGGCCATGCGCGCAGCCTAGCAGCTTTGGCTCAGGCGGTAACTCCCGTGAAGCTCTCACGCCGCTCGTCGCGTTTGAGCACCGTCACCACCAGATGCAGCCACGCGATGCTGATCACGGTCAAGCCGAACAGCAGGATGAACGCACTCTGGCGAACCCCGAGTGAACTTTCGAGCACGCCGAACAGCGGCATGAGGAGCGCGCCGCCGAGCGCTCCGAGAGTGCCGACCAGACCGCCGACGGCCCCGACATCCTTGGGGAAATAATCGGGAATATAGCGGTAGACCGAGGCTTTTCCGACCCCCATGCCCACGCCGATGCAAATCACCAGCACGGTGAAGGCGGTCACGCTGAGATGGCTCGCGCTCAACGGCAGGGCGAGCGGAATGCACAACAGCGCCATGGCGATGAACACCGCGTAGGTCACTGGCCGGGCGCCGAAGCGATCCGAGAGATAGCCGCCTAATGGACGCAGCAGGCTCGCGGGAAAGATGAACAGGGCGGTGAGCAGACCGGCAACCGCCGGGGTCACGGCGTAGACGTCGATGTAGTAGCTCGGCAGCCACAGGCTGAGCGAGACGTACGCGCCGAAGACCACGACGTAATATAGGCCAAAGCGCCAGACGCGGACCTCTTTGAGCGGAGCGAGCATGTCGGCCAGCGGTCGGCCAGCGCCCGGGGTCCGCTCGGGTCGCGGCGCGGCAAACCACACCACCGCGGCCATCAGCACCAAAAGTCCGCTATAGAGGACCGGCACCGCGCGCCAGCCGCCAGGAATGAATCCGCCGAGCAAGCCCGCCGCGGGCACCGCCGCGAGCACCGCCGGCCCGAGCAGCTTGGTCACCGAGGCACCGACATTGCCGGCGCCGAACGTCCCCAGCGCAGCGCCTTGCCGTTGCTTGCTGAACCACGCCGAATTCCACGCGATACCGATTGAGAAACTGTTGCCCGCCAGGCCGAAGAGCAGCGCGTAGGTCAGCAGCTGGGTGTAGCTGTGGGCGGTCGACAACAGGTAACAGGGCACCGCCGAAAACAGCAGGATCACCGACATCGCGGCCCGCCCACCCAAGCGATCGGTCAGGATTCCCGCGGGCAGCCTGAGCAACGCTCCGGCCATCACCGCGGTGAAACCGGCCCAATACATTTGTCCCTGGGTGAGCGCCAGATCCTTGGCGATCGCCTTGCCCAACATCCCGAACTGCAACCACACCGCGAACAGCAGGGTGAATGCCATCGTCGACAGGATCAGTACCCGAGCAGCCCCGGCGGATTCGTGGGCAGAAGTCGTGGGGGATGGCGGCAACGTGGTGGTCATGACAAATGTCTCCGTGAAGACACGTATCCTACACACCCTCGCCAATCCCCGGCAAGTTGACGAAAATGCTGCATTCCTAGGTCAAATTAGGAACGACCAGGTAGATTAACCTAAGACAGACGTAACCGTACTCATGACAATAGGTTGCGGAAAAAAATCAGAAATTTCAGTCTCCGTGCCAATGCATCTGCTCAGTGGCTCAACACCCGTCGCACATCCACTGCTACATGACGCGTCTCAACCCACGCACAGAAAAGAACAGGAGGGCGCAGAGGCGCAGAGATCGCAGAGGCCCATTTTCCCCTCCTGTCTTTCTCTGCGCCTCCGCGACCTCCTGTTTTCCATCATGTAACTGCAGTGGTCGCAGAGATCGCAGAGATCGCAGAGATCGCAGAGATCGCAGAGATCGCAGAGATCGCATTTCCCCCTCCTGTCTTTCTCTGCGCCTCTGCGACCTCCTGTTCCATCGTCACCGCGAACGACTGACTCGCGCCTCGTGATCGAGAAGCCACCGTTTGGCGGTGAGACCGCCGCCGTATCCGGTGAGCGCACCGTTAGCGCCGATCACGCGGTGACAGGGGACGATGATCGACAGCGGATTGCGTCCGTTGGCCAGGCCTACGGCGCGGCTGGCGGTCGGTTGCTGGATGGCGCGAGCAAGATCCCCGTAGCTGGTGGTCGTGCCGTAGGGGATCTCGCGCAACGCTTGCCACACGCGCTGCTGGAACGGGGTGCCCGCGGGCTCCAACAACAGGTCGAAGGTGGTGCGCGTACCGGCGAAAAATTCCGCGAGCTGCTGGCGGGCCGTGGCAAAGGCACGGTCATCGCGAATCCATTCGGGAGCGATGTCCGGGGCATGTTTTTCGCCGGTGATCCACAAGCCGGTCACGGTGTTGGTGGCGGCATTGCCAAGGATCAGCAATTCCCCGAGCGGTGAGGCGAAACGACCAATGGTGAGCTGGGGTGCAAGCATGGCTGAAGTCACCTCGGACCCATGCGTAAGACAAGCCGCAAAGTCACCGCGACCGGGCCGGCGCAGGTGAAACGTCTCACCGAATCCCTCAGGGTTGCCCAGTGCCCTGATCAGGACTTGGCGAGCCGAAAATCGCATGGTATAAAGAGGGTCGATGCGATTCTCAGGCACCATCTGGCTGATTGCGAGCATAGCGGTCCTGGTCTGGGTAACCGTGATCGGGGCCACCCTGATCATCACGCCGCAGCCCAGCCTGGTGGTGCCCCGTGGTTGGTTCTTGGTGAGTCTCGCGGGAATCGCGCTGCTGGTGCTGGTGTCATCAGCTCGGGCGATCAGCGATCAGCGCCGCCTGCGTCGATTGCTGGAGGAACGGCACGCCAGCGAACGGACTTTGGAAGAGCGGGTCGCCGAACGGACGCGCGATTTCCAGCGCGCCGCCACCGAGCGCCAGCACGCGATGGTGGCTGAGGTCGAGCAGCGTGAATTCGCCGAAGGTCTGCGCGATGTAGTGCTGGCGGTGGCCAATTCGGAAGACCTGCGCACCGCTTTGCAGGCAGTGGTTGCGGCGGTGCGCAGGTGCGGACCGATTGCGGCGAGTGGAGTGATGTTCGTCGAAGATGGTGTGGCCACCACCGTCGCGCACGACGGGTACGTCGAGCGCGGATTGGGCGCGTGGGTCGATGCGCTGGCAGTGCCGATCGATCGCCATCCGGGATTATCACGACTCTTCCATCTCGGCGAGATCGTGGTCCAGAATCAGGCCCAGGATCTGCCCGAATGGCGCACCTATGCCGAGGTCAGCTGGGTCGGTTCGTATATCGGGGTGCCGTTGCGGGTGCGCGGTCACACCTATGGATTCATCAATGTCGTCGCCGAGCAGCGCGACGCGTTCACCGAAATCCACAGCCAGCGTTTGGCGGCGATCGCTAGCAGCATCGCCCTCGCCCTTGAAAATGCACGGTTGTTCGCACGCACCCGGCGGCGCGCCGAACGGCTCGGCCTGCTGATCGAAGTCGGGGCGAATCTGAACCGCGCCGGTGACACCAATGAAGCGCTGACGCGGACGCTGCACGCTTTCGGCGAGGCCACCGATTGCGGGGCGCTGGTGATCTGCGGCGGTGAGGATCCGGCAGGGTGGTCGGCGCTGGCGACCTATGGTTTAGCGCAGGCGTCATCGGGGTGGTCTCTGCCTCGGGACGTCGTCGAGACCAGTGGTTTGCTGGCCAGTGAATGGTCGTTCATCCGCGATCCGCTCGATGATCTGCGATTGACCGAACCGGCGCTGCAACCGCTGCGCTCAATCGCGCAGGCCCACGGGCGACGGATGCTGCTGGCAGTGCCGCTGACCAGCCAAGAACACCGCCATGGGATGCTGCTGGCTTTCGCCGATCGCGAATTTTCATCCGCCGAAGCCGAACAGATGCGTTTGCTGGGCGCGATCATCGCCACCCGAATCGAAGTCGACGCCCGGTTGCAGGCCGAACGCCTCGCCCGGGCCAGCGCCGAAGAAGCTAGCCGGATGAAGGGCGAATTCCTCGCCAACACCAGCCATGAGCTGCGCACGCCGTTGACCGGCATCATGCTCGGACTCGAGCTGGCGACCGACGGCACGGTCACTGATGAAACCGAACGCGGCGACCTGCTGGGGATCGCCCACCAATCGGCGGCGCGACTGCTGGCGATGATCAACGGTCTGCTGGATCTGGCGAAGATCGAAGCCGGTCGTCTCGAAGTGCATCCCGAACGCATCGACTTGCTCGTCGTGGTCCAAGCGGTGGTCAACGCCTTGCGGCCGGGGGCGGAAAAACGCGGACTGTATCTCACCGTCAGCGGCTGGACCTCAGACACCGTCGCCTGGGCCTGGGCCGACCCCGCGGCGGTGCACCAGATCCTCACCAACCTCATCGGCAACGCCGTGAAGTTCACCGATGAAGGTGGCGTGACGGTGTCCTTGGCGGCCAACGAGGGCCGCGTGGCGGTGAGCGTCGCGGATACTGGTCTTGGCATAAAATCCGAGCAATTGACCGGTTTTGGGATCAACTGTTTGAAGTCCGTAACGATCATCGAATCTTTTATCCGTAGAATTAGTCCGATCGTAAATCCATCCGCCGTTATAATATTGAACATAGCTACTCGTTCCAAAACTAGTGGCATAAGACTCACTTTCTAATCTTGTATTAACTGTTTTCTCAG
>JANYGY010000176.1 GCA_025362255.1 Planctomycetales bacterium | reverse complement strand
TGGAGGCGGTCAAGGCGAATTACGCGGCACGTGGATTTCCCGCCGGCGTCAGTCGTGGAAATCCCCCGGCCACGGCCATGACCTATGATTTCCGCAGTGAATTGCGTGAATTGTCGTTGTTCGCTTATTATCTCGAACAACACACCAACCGTACGGATGGTGCGACTTTGACGACGGTTTTCGGTAATCATAAAAGTGACGTGACCAAGCCCGCCGACCAGGCCGAAATAACCGCAGCCGGTCTGGCATTCGATGCGTGGTTGAATCAGCAACTGGCCGCTGACGGTCCGCCGCAAAATTTGCGCGATCGCCATCATCTGTTCAGTAGTTCTTATGAGTTCGCCTTGTGGGCCAAGGATGTCCGTCGGGCCAACGCCACCGCTCGCCGCTCCGAGGCCTCCGAGGTTTCAGCCACGCAGCATGAGGACGCGATCCTTCAACGCCTGCATCAGCTTCCCGTCTATTCCGCCGCCTTGGCCCATTGAGAATTCACCATGATCATCTCCCATGACGTTGTGATTGTCGGTTCCGGTGCGGCTGGGCTGTATGCGGCCTATTGGTCGAGCACCAAAGCCGATGTCGCGGTGATCAGCAAATTGTTTCCGACCCGTTCGCACACCGGCGCCGCCCAAGGCGGCATCGGCGCGGCGCTCGGCAATGAAGAAGAGGACCATCCGCTTTGGCATTGGTATGACACGGTCAAAGGCGGCGATTATCTCGGCGATCAGGACGCGCAAAAGATCCTGACGTATGACGCGCCGCAGACGATCTATGAGTTGGAGAAGATGGGGGTGCCATTCTCGCGCACCAAAGAGGGCAAGATCGCCCAGCGGCCTTTCGGCGGCCACACCCGCAATTTCGGCGAGCGTCCGGTGCGGCGGGCGTGTTACGCAGCGGCGCGCACGGGCCATGCGATCCTGCACACCCTCTATGAGAATTGCGTCAAGCAGAACGTCAATTTCTATAGTGAATTCCAGGTCGTCGACCTGATCATGACCGCTGACAATGCCAAGTGCATCGGGGTCATCGCCTATGATCTGCTGTCGGGCGAGATCCACACCGTGCATGCAAAAGTGGTGGTCGTGGCGACCGGGGGCGCGGGCCGCAATTATGCGATCACCTCTAATTGCCAAGCCAACACCGGCGATGCACTCGGCATCTTTCTGCGTCATGGCCTGCCGCTGGAAGATCTCGAATTTGTCCAGTTCCATCCCACCGGTCTCGCAGGCCTGGGCATCCTGGTCACCGAAGGCGCACGCGGCGAAGGTGGGTACCTGACCAACAGCAATGGCGAACGCTTCATGGAGCGTTATGCGCCGACGGTCAAAGACCTCGCGCCGCGCGACATGATCTCGCAGTGCATGTACAAAGAGGTGCTCGAAGGTCGCGGGATCAACAAGACGGGTCGCATCTGCAATGAGGATTATGTTCTCTTGCACCTCGAACATATTCCCAAAGCCGAACTGCTCAAAAAGCTTGAAGAGATTGTCGACTTCGCGACCACCTATCTCGGGATCAAGCCGTGGGAGGAACCAGTGCCGGTGATGCCGACGTGCCATTATTACATGGGCGGCATTCCCACCGACAATGATGGTCGGGTGCGGCGCAGCCACCGTGATGGCGATATCGTCGAAGGTCTCTACGCCGCGGGTGAATGCGCCTGCGTCTCGGTGCATGGCGCCAATCGCCTGGGTACCAATTCCTTGCTCGATCTGGTGGTGTTCGGGCGCCGGGTCGGGCTGCATGTAGCGAAGAACGTCGATGCGGTGAAACTGGGGAAACTCCCCGACGGCGCTGATCAACCGATCGTGACCCAGTTCAACGGGATCAAGGCCTCGACCGGAAAAGAACGCGGTGGCCTGCTGCGTCGTGAACTGTCGGAAATCATGATGACCCATGTCGCCATCAGGCGCACCGTTGAGGGCATGACCAAGGCGCGTGACATGGTGCGCGCGCTGCGCCGCCGTTACCAGGAAGGCATCGGCGTTGATGACAAAGGCCAGGTGTTCAACACCGATCTGATGGAGGCCGTCGAATGCGGCTTCATGATCGACTATTCTCTGGCCTTGATCGAAGGCGCGCTGCTGCGCCGTGAAAGCCGGGGCGCTCACCTCTACATGGATGGTGAATCCTTCGACGCGCCATCATTGCCGCGTGACGATGCCAACTGGCTCAAGCATACCTTTGCTTACCTTAAGCCTGACGGCAGCGTCGACTTGCAGTTCCGCCAAGTGTATCTGATCAATGAACATCCCGAAGACGGCTGGACCCCAGAACTGATCGAGAAGATGAAGCCCAAGGTCCGTAAATACTGAATTGAGATAGTGGTACCTCGCCATCTGAAACGAAAAATCAAAGATCATGCCCACGACCAAAAAAACCTTTCGCATCCATCGTTACGATCCAGCCAAGGATCAGGGTCCGGTAATCAAGGACTACATCCTCGATTGCGATCCGATGGAACGGGTGCTGACCGCGCTCAATCGCATCAAGTGGGAGACCGACGGCAGCCTGACGTATCGCCGGTCGTGCGGTCACGCGGTGTGCGGCTCGTGCGGGATGACGATCCAGGGGGCCTCGCGCCTAGCGTGCAAAGTTTTGGTCAAGGACATCGCCGGCGATGTGATCGAGATCGCACCGCTCAAGGGCTTTCCGGTGATCAAGGATCTGGTCGTCGATATGGCGCATTTCTATCACAACCTGCGCGCCATTCAGCCGTACTTCAGCAGCAAGGCTCCCAAGCCGGTGCATGAATTCCGTCAATCGCCAGCGCAATACGACCTGATTGATGACGCGACCAAATGCATCCTGTGCGGTTGCTGCACGTCGTCATGTCCCAGCTATTGGAAGAATGACAGTTATTTGGGGCCGGCAGCCCTGCTCAAAGCCTGGCGTTTCATCGGTGATTCCCGCGATGACGCCAAAGCCGAGCGGCTCGATGCGGTCAACGGCAGTGACGGGGTGTGGCGCTGCCATACGATCTTTAATTGCAAAGAAGCCTGTCCCAAAGACATCGACATTCCTGCTGCTTTGTCTCGCCTGAAACGCGCGGTGGTCACCGGCGCGGTCGCCTGAGCCCATGGATCTCGAAGACAGCATCGCTGCCGTACTCGCCCAACGTGGATGTCGGATCACTCCGGAGATCATCCGCGCGATCGACACCTTCATAGCGGTCGTCGAAGATAATTTCGACAGCCGCGGACGTGACCGCGATGCCGAGGATGTCGATGATCCGACCGACCAGGATCCATCGCCAACACGGATGATCGACTGCCCTCACTGTGGTGAGCGCCTGCCCATCGCCCTCGACCTGACCAGTGGCGAGCAGGATGGCATTCAGGATTGCGAAGTGTGCTGTCGCCCGATCCGCATCCGTTACGCGGTTGAGGACGGTCACGTCAGCGGCTTCCGCGCCGAAGGCTCCTGATGCTCCTGATGCTTCTGCCAGCGTCTCGCAGCACTTTCCCCTGGCTCACTAGGCGGTAAGCAGCACCCCAGATGAATGCAGTCCAACCCCTAGATCTCGCGGTCGTCGGTATCGCTAAATCATTTGGTGCCGTTCAGGTCCTGCACGACATCACCGTGACGATACCCGATGGCCAATTCGTCACCCTGCTCGGACCATCAGGCTGCGGTAAGACGACCTTGCTGCGGATCATCGCTGGCTTCGAAACTCCCGACCACGGCACGGTGACCCTGGGTGGACAGAATCTGCTGCCCTTGCCGGCACATAAGCGGCCGGTGAATACTGTATTTCAGAGTTACGCCCTGTTCCCGCACCTGCGGGTGAAGGACAACGTCGCCTTTGGTTTGCGTAGCCGCCGACTGCCCGAAGCCGAGGTCCACCGCAAAGTGTCGGATATTCTCGAAGTGGTGCGCATCGGCCAGCTGGCGGATCGCTATCCGCAGGAATTGTCCGGTGGTCAGCGGCAGCGGGTCGCGCTGGCGCGGGCGTTGGTCAACGAGCCGGAGGTGCTGCTTCTCGATGAGCCGATGTCGGCGCTCGACGCCCGGTTGCGTCACGAGGTGCAAGTCGAACTCAAACGCATCCAGCGGCAGTATAACACGACGTTTGTTTTGGTGACTCACGATCAGGACGAAGCCATCGCCGTCAGTGATCGGATCCTGATCATGAATCAGGGCCGCATCGAACAGGATGGCACCGCGGAAGAAGTCTACGAACGCCCAGTCAGCCGCTTCGTCGCCGAATTCATGGGCTCGGCCAACATCATTCCAGCCAAACGACTTGCCGATCACCGGGTGGCGACGGCCTTTGGCGAGTTGGCGGTGGCGACCATTCCGGCGTGGACTTCCGGCACTGTCGCCATCCGCCCCGAAGACATCGAAGTGCGGCATGTTGCCGGCCCCAACCATCTGCCAGGCATCATCAGCGACCGTCTTTTCCGTGGTGATCACTGGGACCTGATTGTCGAGATCACTGCCGGTTCGGGAACTTCGACGATTGCAGCGGTATCGGCACCGACGTTGCGCGTGTCGACCGAGCCAGACCAAGTCAATCGCGTCGGCGAAGCGGTTTTCCTTGAGCTGCCGAATGACGACCTGCTGGTGCTGAGAGACTGATTGCAGACATGAAGAGCACCCTGGTCATCGACGGTAAACCGACCAACCGGTTGCGCTTGTGGTTGTCGGGTTTGGGTCTGGTCGGCGCTGGATTATTGTGGTTAAGCTGTTTCCTGATCGGTCCCTTGCTCGCCTTATCGCTGTTGGCCTTCGCTTCGCGCGGGGACTACGGCGACATCATCTGGCAGTTCAATCTTGAGAATGTTTGGCGGATGGTGGGCTTTGGGACCTTTGGCTGGGTGCCGGACAATCTGTTGATCATCGGGCGCAGTGTGGTGCTTGCCACGATCACCACCTCATTGTGTTTGGCCTTGGGATTTCCCCTGGCGTTCTGGATCGCCGATCGGGATCGCCGCTGGCGCGTGCTGCTGATTGCCATCGTGATGGTGCCGGCCTGCGTCAATCTGGTGATTCGCACCTATGCTTGGCAGCTCATTCTCGGGAATCACGCCCCGCCAGCAGTGTTCGCCCAATGGGCGGGTTTCATTCCTGCTGATGCGGCGTTGTATCCGGGTCAGGCAGCGGTGTATCTCGGAATGATCTCAGCGATGTTGCCGTTCGCGGTGCTGCCTTTGTACACCAGTGTCGAACGTCTGGATTGGTCAGTGGTCGAGGCCGCGCGCGATCTGTACGGCGGGCCGTGGCGAACTTTCCGCCATGGAATTCTGGCCCAAGTCACCCCCGGTTTGATCGCCGCCACGATCCTCACTCTGATTCCCAGTCTCGGCATGTTCGTGGTCAGCGATCTGCTGGGTGGGGCCAAATACATGTTGGTCGGCAATCTCATCCAGCAGCAATTCGGGGCGGCAGCGGATTGGCCCTTTGGCGCCATGCTGGGCTTGGGTCTGGTGGTCGCCTCGCTGGTGTCATTGCTGATTCTGCTGCGTTGGGGTTCGCGTGAGGGTCGGATATGAAACGGCTGCCACGAGGCGTCGGTGTATTGGCCATCGTCAGCATAGCGGTGTTGTATCTGCCCTTGGTGGCGGTGATGGCGCTCAGCTTCAATGCGACTCGCCACGGTCAGAGCTGGGGTGGATTCACCTGGAGCTGGTACGCTAAGCTTTTCAACAATGAGGCGGTGTTGAATGCGGCGACCAATTCTGCGATCGTGGCGGTGACCTCAACGTCGCTCGCAACCGTGATCGGCACGTTGCTCGCGATCGGGTTGCGGCGGCTGCCGCTCGGCCGGTGGGGCCGGACGTCAGCCGATGTGATCATCAATCTGCCGACGGTGACTCCTGATATCCTGCTCGCGGCGGCGTTGGTCGTGGCCTATGGAATCTTTCGCTCGGTAGTCGCGCACTTCTCTCCTGAGTCGAAATTCTTCGATCCGGGACTGACGACGCTGATCATCGGCCACGTGACTTTCCAGGTCAGTTTCGTCGCCGTGGTGGTTGGTGCGCGGCTGAAGGCCATCGGCAACGAGCAGTTCGAGGCGGCCCGTGATCTGTTCGCCAGCACCTGGGGCGTGTGGCGTCGGATCATCCTGCCCCAACTCGCACCGGGCATCGTCGGCGGCGCGTTGCTGGCGTTCACCTTGTCGCTGGATGACTTCGTGGTCAGTTTTTTCATTTCCGGACCAAGCAGCACGACCCTGCCAGTGCTGATCTACGCGTCAGTCAAACGCGGAGTGACTCCCGAAATCCATGCGTTAAGTACTTTGATCGTCGCCCTCACCATGATCGCGATCCTCAGCATCGCGATCCTCAATCGTCCCCGCATGACCAAGGAATGAACGTATGTTCAGACGCCTCGCCCTGTTGACTGTCGCCTTCGCCAGCCTCTGCGCTGCCGCCGACAAGACCCCCGTCACCGTCTATATGTATTCTGAATACATTGATCCGGCAATTCCTGCTGAATTCGAAAAGGCGACTGGATATCCGCTACGGATCGAGGTCTATGAAGCGGCGGAGGACATGCTCGCCAAACTGCGCGCCGGGGCCGTGAACCAGTATGACGTGGTGGTTACGACCGACGCCTACGTCACCCAGATGATCAAGCTCAAACTCGTGAAGCCGTTGGATCAGGCCAAGATTCCCAATCGGAAGAATGTCGACCCGCAGTTTGCGAATCCATCGTTCGATCGCGACAACAAATTCAGTTATCCGTATCAGTGGGGCACCGTCGGCCTGATTTATGACACCACCAAAGTTCCTGCCGGCATGGCTCCGACCTGGAAATGGCTCTTCGACGCCAAGAGCCAGCTCAATCAATTCGTCTTGATGGATGAAGCCCGCCCGATGCTCGGCATCGGTTTGAAGCTCGGTGGTGCGAGCATGAACAGCCGCGATCCGAAGCAGGTCAAAGCTGCGGCTGATCTGCTCATCGCGGTGAAGGGCAGTCCGAAATGCCTCGGATTCGACGGTGGAGTCGGTGGCAAGAACAAGGTGCTCGCTGGTCAGGCCATTGCTGCGGTATGTTACAATGGGGATGCGGTGCGCGCGGTCCTTGAGAAGAAGGAACTCGCCTATTCGACCTGTGAAGGTTCGAACATCTGGGTCGATGTCATGCTGGTGACCAGCCAGGCCCCCAATTCCGACGGGGCCAACGCGTTCATCAATTACGTGCTCGACGCGCAGGTCGCCGCCAAGATCAGCAATTTCAATCACTACGCCACGCCGGTCGCGGCAGCGATGCCGTTTATCGCCGCAGACGACAAGACGAATCGGGTCATCTATCCCGATGCGGCGACGATGAAGACCCTGGAATACCTCGAGGACCTCGACAAGGATACGCGCCTCCACGCCGAAGCGTGGACCGCGGTCAAATCGCATTGAGGCGAATTCGGCCTGTCCACCGCGGCGTTCAGTCGGCGTGGTGGACAGGTCGGAATGGTTGCCAGGCGCCATCGGCCAAAATCTCGGCCGGAGCAAAGCGGGCCTTGTACATCATCTTTTGACAGCCCGCGACATAGAAGCCCAGATACAACCAGCTGAGTCCGCTATTTTTGGCGTGATCGATTTCAGCCAGGGCCATGAACGTACCAAGCCCGCGCCGGCGTTCAGCCGGATCATAATAGCAATACACGCTCGACAGCGCGTCACCGATCACATCGATGACACTGACTGCAACCAGCCGACCGGTGCCATCCCGCGCGTGCAGTTCACCGCCGGGAATGCCGCCATCGGCCATGAGAAATGCATTGGGTTCACTGCCAGGATCCTGGCCATGGACGTGGGTCTGATACCGCCGGTATAGATCATGACGCTCGGCATCGGTACCTCGGGCGACCATCGTAACCGTCAGATCCCGATTGCGCGTGCGGCATCGCCGCTGGTCTTCTCGCGGAGAGAATCCATCGATCGCCAAGCGGATCGGTTGGCAGGCCTGACAATTTTCGCACATCGGCAGATAGACGTGGTCACCACTGCGGCGAAAGCGGTGATCCATCAGATCGCGATAGCTGATGTCGGTCGGCGGATTCGGCTCGGGCATGAACGCGCGGAACCGGCGATCGGGCAAGTAAGGACACGGCCCGCAATCCGCAAGAAAGCCATTGAGCACGCGCGTACGATAGGTCGCTCGGGCAAACGATCCACGTTGCACCCGGTGCGGCAAAAATGCAGGCAGGTGGGGATCTATTATGATTCTGGACCTGGCGGCTGTGATCAGGTCACGAACTCTGGATACCGTGCAGCTTTACCGCGTGTCACCGCTTGCACCCAGGCGCGCGGACCGAGCCCCACGCAACGGCGGAAGACCCGGCCGAATTGGGGATAACTTCCAAAGCCAGCGGACAAGACGGTCGACAGCAGATCGCTGTCAGGATCGTAGAGCGCGAAGAAGCGTTCGAGCTGGTGCCGTTGGCGGGCGGCGACCAGGGTCGTCCCGGTGGACGTGCGCACCAGGCGCCGCAGGTGATCGGCGCTGATGCCCACGTGCTTGGCCACGTCCTCAGCACCCAGTGCCTTGTCGCGCAAGGCCGCAAACGCGGCGGCGACCAGGGGATGGTGGATAGCGATGGGGGCAGCCGCATGAAACGCCCGCCACAGGCGCAGCAGGACGTAGCGCAGGCCAAAATTCACGGTGTCAGCGCTGCGCTGACGAGCGATGTCGGCCAACACGGATTCAAGCGCATGCAGCTCTCCGGCGGCCAATTCACGGGCCCAGATCCCCGGAGGATCCCCGGCCATCATGGCAGGAGCCGCCAGGGTCCGCGCGATGTCGCGGACCGCTGATGGCCGCCACACGACGATCGAATGGCGATAATCCTCAGACAGATCGAGTAGCTGGTGCTCTTGCTGGGGAAACAGCCACACCAGCGCGCCGCGCGCGATGGGGATGCGCTGGTTGCCGATGACATACATGGCGTGGCCGGAGATCACCAGATTGGCTTCCAACTCATCGTGGGTGTGACGATACCAGCCCGCTTTGCGTGGGCCTTTTGGTCGTGGCCCTACCCACACCGCACCGTCCCGGTCTGCTGGTAAACCAAGCTGATCGCGCATGTCGGGATATGATCACTCGATGCCAGAAAATGAACAGTCTACAATTCTGGGTCGATACATTTGGGGCATGACCCTCAGCCCTGACGAGATTTCTCACTACCATCGTGAAGGGTATGTTTTGGTACGCGGTCTGGTGACTAAAGAGGTCTGCGCCGAGGTCCGGAAACGGGCCATTGAACGCGGTGCTCCGCGACCAGGGATCAGCCATTGGACGCCGCTGATCTTCGACCACCGGCAACCTGACGAAGATCCGACCCTGCACCGCTTGTTGGCTGACCCCGGCGTGATCGCTGTGGTCGAACAGCTGTTGGGCAGCGACGCCAAGGTCTATTACGGAATGGCGGCGATGGTGCCTCCCAATGGCGGCCGCGGGCTGCCGTGGCATCAGGACAATCAATACCAGCACCTGCTGCACCACGCGCTGAATACCTTCATTGCCGTATCGGACATCACGACTGCGCAGTGCACCTTGTGGGTTGCTCCTCGCAGTCACCTCAGCGGGGTGGTGGCCAACGAAAACGCTGCAGATTTCCACGGCCACAAGCGCTGTACCCAGGAGCCTATCGGTGGCATGCCGCTTCCCGATCTGAAGGTCGGCGATGCGTGCATCTTCAACCGCAACACCATCCACCGCAGTTTGACCAATCAGACTCCGAACCTGCGCGTGGCTTACGCAGCTCAATACGTCGAGGCCGCCGGCGTGGTGGCCGACACCGGCGAGCCCGCGGCGCACTGGATGACGGCCCACAGCCTGCAGCAACGCTGGCAATGACGGATGTTCACACCGCGGGGAGAATGTCGGCCCGCTGCTTGGCACCGGTCCGTTTGTCGACGGCGGTGATGATCCGATTGGTGACCTGCAGCAGATCTTTTTCTTCGAGCGTGCGATCGGCAGCTTGAAGCGCGACGCGCAGGCTGATCGCCTTTTCGCCGGCGGCATAGGGCTTGCCGCGATAGATCGTGATCAGCTCGACGCCTTGGCAGAGGTCACCCGCAGCTTGGCGGGTTGCTGCAACGAGGTCGCCATACGGCAGCTGATCGGGGCAGATCCAGGTGAATTCACGCTCGACCATTTGAAATCGGCTCGGGGTCACATGCGCGATCGGTTTGAGCACGCCATGCGCAGCTATCAAAGGTTCGAGCGCGATGCTGAACCAGCCGATGCGCTCGGTGCTGCCGGCGAGCAGGCGCAGCGGGTTCGGCAATTCACCAGCCACGCCGACCTGTTGTTTGTTGACGTAGAGATCGAGGGCTCGACCGGTCTGCAATTCACCATGCGGAGTAGCGCGGACGGTGGCGGTGGCTGTGAAACCGAGGCCGCGCAACAAAGCCAAGGCCGCGTCGCGTGCGGCAAAGGCGGGGGCTTCGTCGCCGGCAGCGGCGCAAGCACCAGCCACCGTCACAGTCTCGTCGTTGGTTTCCCCGCTGCCGAAACAGGTGCCATAGCGTTTGCCAACTTCGTAGATCGCGACGCTGGCGTGATGCTTGCGATTGCGCGCGACGGCCTCGGCCAAACCGGGCAGCAGGCTTTGGCGCAGCACCGTCTGCTCGCTCGACAGGGGGTTGGCCAAACTGATCAAGGTTGCCGCGTCCCACGCCAGCGCGTTGGCCCAGATCGCCGAACTGAAAGCATAACAGCCGACCTCGTCCCAGCCGTGGGCCGACAGCACCGTGCGTGCCCGGTGTTCGGCTTGGCGCAGCAGATTGATCGCAGGCGCGGCGGCGGGCAGGCGGGGGACTTCGGGGACCAGATGGTGATAGCCGAAATGGCGGGCGATTTCCTCGACCAGATCCGCCGGCCCATGGATGTCCTTGGCGCGCCACCACGGGGCCTGGGTCTGGTCTCCGGTGAATTCAAAGCCCAAGCCGGTGAGCAGTTGGCGTTGACGTTCGAGCGGCACGTCAAGCCCGGTGAGGCGTTTGACGCGGGTGGGATCAAGGGTGATCGGGCGCGGTTCAGCCGCGAGGGTGCCGGCGGAAAAACGCTCGCTGACGCGGCAGCCGGGGCACAGTTCGTGCAGCAATTCGATCGCGCGATTCAGCGCTGCGGGCGCGATCTCCAACGGCTGGCCTTTTTCAAAACGCAGTGAGCTGTCGGTGGCGATCCCGGTGCGGATGCGGGTGCGGCGGATGCGCTCGGGCCTGAACACCGCTGCTTCCAAAACGATCGTCGTGGTGTCGGCGCGGACGAGCGAATTGACACCGCCCATGATGCCGGCCAGGGCAACCGGTTTCGAGGCATCGCAAATCAGCAGATCGCCGATGTGCAGGGTGTGGGCTTTGCCATCGAGCGTGGTGAAGGGTTCACCGGCGGTCGCCGAGCGCACGGTGATCGCGTGGCCTTCGAGACTGCGTCGATCGAAAGCGTGCAGCGGACCACCGAGTTCGAGCATCACGAAATTGGTGACGTCGACGAGCAAGCCCAGCGGCCTGATCTTGCACGCTTCGAGCGCATCGCGCAGCCACTGCGGACTCGCGGAGTTGTGTACGCCTTCGATGACGGCAGCGCAGTAAACCGGGCAGCCATCGTCGTTGATCGTCGCTGACCACTCGCCTGCGCTGGGCTGCCAGGTGGTGGCCGGCGTGCGCGGGGTCGGCAGCTCGAGCGTTGCGGCGATTTCGCGGGCCCAGCCCAGCTGGCCCCACAGATCCGGGCGGTTGGTCAGCGCGTGATTCTCGATCACGAACACCGTGTCGCCGATCTTCAACGCTTGGCCCAGCGGCGTACCCGCAACCAGATCATCGCTGAGGACCAGGATCCCTTCATGGCCGGCGCCCAGGCCGATTTCGTCTTCGGCGCAGATCATGCCTTCGCTGGGTTCGCCGCGCAGCTTGGCGGACTTGATGGTGAAGGACTTGCCCGCGGGATCGGTCAGCACCGTGCCGACCGTGGCCACGGCGACCGTCTGCCCGATCGCGACATTCGCCGCGCCACAGACGATCGGCACGACGGCCGAGCCGATATCGACGGTGGTGCAGCGCAATTTGTCAGCGTTGGGATGCTGCACGCAGCTGAGGACCTTGCCGACGACCACGCCTTCAAGGGGTGGCCCACTGGTCTCCAGGTCGCCCTCGATCTCGGCCACGCGGGTCGACAACCGGGCTTGCAGCTCGGTCGCGGTGATGCCCAGGGCAGTGCCACCCAGTAGTCGAGTGATCCAAGAAAGACTGACGCGCATAGGGGCTCCGGTGACGGGCAAACAGCGTAGCCCGCGATTGCCGATGGCCATTGGCGGTTCATTTTCCGGACCTATTCTCGTCCCCCGTGGCAGATCCTGTATTGACCGGTTCCCGCGCCTTGTGGTCCTCGCCGCGGTTCGCCCTGGCGGCAGAGACCTTTGCCACCGTCGATGGCCCGGTCGAGCGGCCGGTCATCCATCATCCGGGCGCAGTGGCGGTGATCGCCCAGCCGTCGCCCACGACCATCATCTTGGTGCGCCAGTTCCGCTATCCGGTGCGGCGCTGGACCCTTGAGATCCCTGCCGGCACCCGGGTCCTAGGCGAACCGCCTGCAGTTACTGCCCAGCGCGAATTGCGCGAGGAGGCTGGCCTCGAAGCGGCGCGCCTGGTCGAGATCACCAGATTTTTCGCCGCCGTCGGTGTGTCGGATGAAGAGCTGATCTTGTATCGTGCCCACGGCTTGGCTGAGGTGCCCGCTGCGCCCGAACACGGCGAATTGGTCACTCGCGAACTGGTCTCTGTTGCCGACCTGCCCGGCTTGCGTCGTGACGGTCTGATCTGTGATGCCAAAACCCTTATCGCGTGCGCCCTGCTGGGCCTCGACCTGAAAGCCGCATGAGCCGTAAAACCACTCTTTTCGAGCGCATGGATCATTCCACCGGAGTCAAAGCCGTGGAAAGCGTCGGCCGCGCGGCGATGGAGCGCGCCAGTCTTGGCGGCCGCGCACTGCTGCTGTTCATCGACACGATTTATCAGTTGCCCAAGACCGCGCGCAGCCTGCCGCAGATTTTCCGCCAGATCGAAATCTGCGGCATCGGCAGCTTGTTCGTCCTCGCGCTGATCGCCTTTCTGACCGGCATGATCATGGCCCTGCAGACTGGGTCCGAATTGCTGAAGTTCGGAGCCCAGAACAACCTTGGTGCGATCATCGGGGCGACGTTCGTCCGTGAATTCGGCCCGATGTGGGCCGCGATCATCATGCTCGCCCGGGTCGGCGCCGCGATGGCCGCGGAGCTGGGCACCATGGCAGTGAACGAAGAAGTCGACGCCTTGCGCGTGATGAACATCAACCCGGTGCGATTCCTGGTGTTGCCGAGAATGCTGGCGTTGATCGTTTCGATGCCGCTGCTCACTGTGATCGCGGACTATGTCGGGATGTTTGGCGGGGCCTTGGTCGCGTCGTACGTGTACGGAAGCCCCTTCGACCAGTTCCTCGACTCTGCCCGGGGCATTCTCGGCAACCTCGATTTCTATTCCGGATTGGCCAAGTCGATGGTCTTCGGCGCGATCATTGCGACCATCGCCTGCGATCGCGGACTGCACACCACTGACGGTGCCGAGGGTGTCGGCCGCTCGACCAATCAGACGGTGGTGGCCTCAGTGATCTGCGTGCTGATCGCCAATCTGATGATGACCGGTTTCGTCCAACAGATCCTTAAGCCGGTGTTCGAATGAACCAGATGACCCGCGATCAGATGGAGGCCGCCGCACCGTTGGCGGCGGTGCCGGCAGATCAGAAATCGCTGATCGAAATTCGCGATCTGTACAAGAGTTTCGGCCGCCGGCACATTTTGCGCGGCATCAATCTCGATGTCATCCGTGGCGAAACCCTGGTGATTCTCGGCGGTTCCGGTTCAGGCAAGACCACTCTTCTGCGCCATCTGATGGGCATGCTTCGCCCGGATGAAGGTTCGATCGCAGTTCACTTCGCCGATTCGACGATGCGCCTCGATCGCGCCTCTCATGCCGAACTCGATGCTTACCGCGATCGTCTGGGAGTTATCTTCCAGGGCGCCGCGCTGCTCAATTCGATGACGGTGCTTGAAAACGTCGGCTTGCCACTGGTCGAGGTCCGTCGTCTGCCGCCCCAAGTCGTTTACGAAAAAGTCATCGTCGCTTTGCAGAAAGTCTATCTGCCCGCCGGTGAAATCCTGCACCTCAAGCCTGCGGCATTGTCCGGTGGCATGCGCAAACGCGTTGGCATCGCCCGCGCGATCGTGCAAGAGCCTGAATTGATCCTCTATGACGAGCCGACCACCGGACTGGATCCGGTGACGGTCAGTGGGGTCAACGAGCTGACCCTCGATCTGCAGAAGCGACTCGGGGTGACCAGCGTGGTCATCACCCACGACATCCATGCTGCGTTCATCATCGCCGATCGCATCGCGATGCTCTATAAGGGCCGGATCATCGCCATCGGGCCAAAGGACGAATTCCGCGCCCACCCTAACCCGGTGGTCCAGCAATTGCTCACCGGCTCGACCCAGGGTCCACTCACCGAGGCCTTTCTGCAGGGGCAAGCCACATGAATTCGGAATTGAAAGTAGGCATTCTCTTTCTGGTGGTGATCGCCTTGATCCTCACCTTCACCGTGTTCATCACTCCATCGCTGCGCAAACGCGGTGCCTATGAAGTGTCGTTCCAACGGGTCCAACGCCTGAAGGCCGGCGATCCGGTGACCTACAACGGAGTTCGGGTCGGTGCGGTATCCGCCGTCGATCCGATTCTCAAAGCCGACGGCACCCCGGCAGTGTCGGTTGTTTTCTCGGTTGAGGAATCACGCAAGCCCACGGTGCTCGTCGGCGACAAGACGCGTTACACTATTCGCCAAGGCCTACTTGGCGGCGCTGAACTCGAAATCCTTTCGGCCACCGGAAATCCAATCACCCCCGAGGCCACCAAAACAGTGGACGGGGTCGTGCCGGTCGGGGTCGATGAAGCGCTTTCCTCGGTCCAGAAACTGGTCGATGAGAATCGTGCCGAAATCCAGAAGGCGATCATCGCCTTGCGTGAAGGCATGCAGGCATTCGGTGAGATGTCGGGGCAGGTCCGCGACGCGGTGAAAGAAAACCGCGATCAATTGCGCGCCACACTCAAGAATATCGGAGACGCCGCCGGCACCCTCGACGGCACCGTCACCGAAAATCGCGACAACATCAAAGCCGCGATCCTCAATCTGCGCATCATGGGCGACCGGATCGCCACGGTGGTCGGCGACAATCGCGAACAGATCAAGATCCTGCTCGAAACCTTCACCCGCGCCGGTGGAAAAGTCGAGGGTGCGGCAGGCGAGATCGAAGGAGCAATCGTCGAGAACCGGCCCAATCTCAAAAAGACCATCGACAGCACGGCGGTCATCGCCACCCAGGTCGCGAGTGGCGAGGGCACGATCGGTAAACTGGTCTTCGAAGACACGTTACACACCAAGGCCGAAGCTACGCTCGACAACGCCAATCAGCGCCTCGAAGAGATCAAGCCGCTGACCCAGGGATTCTCTGAATTGAAATTCTTCGGGGGGCTTATGGGCGGCAGCAATCTGCGCTCGGAAGTTGCCATCGGCGAGGCGTACCTGCGCATCGAACCGCGCCCATGGAAATTCTATGAAGTCGGGATCGCTTACCGCAGCGCCGGCAAGGATCGCGATGTGCGCAATGACGATCCCGACAAACTCAACGTCGACTTCAATCTGCAACTCGGCTGGAAGTGGTTGCGTGACGAGGATCGCCAGATGTATCGCATCGGCATCTCGGGCGGTTTACTCTCAAGTCGAGTCGGCGGCCGGGCGTGGTGGAATATCACCCCCAGCTTTGCGCTGGTCAGCGAAATCCGTCAAAAGCACAATACCCGTGAAGAAACAGATCGCCGTTATGAGCCCGGCGATGTGCGGATGCGCGTGGCTCTCGATTACACTTTCTGGGAGCGCGTGACGATATCGGCAGGCGTCGATGATCTGACGTACGAGCCGGGTCCGTGGATCGCGTTACGCGGCGAGATCCACGACAACGACTTGCGGAATCTGTTTCAGACCGCCTCGTTCGTCCGTTGAAATGACTCCGGCTCAGCTCGCGCGAAAGGCCCTGACGGTCAGTGGCTGGACCCTCGCCAGCCGTATCCTGGGGCTGGTCCGCGATCGCATGTGGGCCGGCGTCGCCGGGGGATCGCCGCTGCTGGATGCGTTCCTTACCGCATTCCAGATCCCGAATCTTTTGCGCAATCTGTTCGGCGAAGGGGCATTGAGCACCGCCTTCATTCCGCGCTACGCTCAGTTAAAAAACCAGGATCCCGCCACCGCCGAACGGTTTGCCGGGCTCGTCCTCGGGCGCTTGACGCTGATGCTATCGCTGATCGCGCTGGCACTGCTCGCCGCCTGCAGCCTGCTGCTGGCGTGGGGTGACCTCAGCTCGCGCATCGTCACGGTGGCTGCATTGGCTGCGCCCATGGTGCCATTCCTGGTTTTCATCTGCGTCACCGCCTTGGTCGGTGGGATGCTGAATGTCAGACGCCATTTCTGGATCTCGGCCGCCTGTCCGGTGCTTTTGAACGTATGCATGATTTCCACCATCTGGCTGTCGCCCGAGCAGGAGATCAGGGTTGCACCCTACGCCGTGCTGGGTGCAGGTCTGCTGATGACCGCATTGAGCTTCTTCGGCCTAGCCCGCAGCGGCGGGATTCCGCCGCTGTCCTTGGTGTCCACCGCGGCGTATCGCGATTTTCGCAACGCCCTCGGGCCATCGCTGCTGTCCTCGGGCGTGTATCAGATCAACGCCCTGGCTGATACGTTGATTGCGTACGCATTTGCGATCGGGGCAGGTCCCGTGCAGTTTTTGTATTTCGGCAACCGCCTGCTGCAATTTCCGCTGGCTTTGATTGGCCATGGAGTGACCACCGTTGCGTTTCCCGAGCTGGCCCGCCGCGCCAGCCTGGGTTGGGGCGCCACCGGCGAAGGGTTGCGCGTAGCAGTTCGCCTCCAGGCATTCTGGCTGCTCCCATCAGCAGTCGGCTTGCTGGTATGTGCCGAGCCCTTGGTTCGCGCGATTTATCAAACGGGTGGATTCGGCAATGAAGCCGTGGCGCGCACGGTGTTGGTCACCCGATTTCTGGCATTGTCATTGGTCCCCGTATCGATCGCTAAATTGCTGGTTCGTGCATTCCATGCCCACCTTGATCAACGGACGCCGCTGCTGGTCAGCATCGGCACCATCGTCCTCAATCTGGCCCTCAACCTGGTGCTGATCCAAACCCCGTTGCAGGAAGCCGGCTTAGCTTTGGCGAGCGCGTTTGCGGCGCTGGTCGGCTGCTCGATCTACGTCTGGCTGCTCCATCGACGCGGCACCGGCAGCTTGATCGATTGGCGAGGCTTGCTGCGACCCCTGGCTGCCGCGGCCATCATGGGCTGCGTGGTAGAAGTTTTGTTGCAGCTCTGGCCGCAACCCCCAGGACACGGTTCAGGTATGGCGCTGATCAGACTCGCGGTCGCGGTCGTATCTGGCGGTGGACTGTATATCGGCATTACGAAGCTAAAGTTTTCCATAAAGCCGGTTTCCAATAGCTAGAAAGCACATCATGAAAAATTGCACGTCATGCGTTAAGGAAATCGGAGATTTCGCGAAGAAATGTCCGTATTGCCAAGCTTTTCAGTCTTGGTTCCGTAATCCGCAATTTTATGGAATGCTCGCTCCTTTGGTGATTATACCTTTCGTATTTTACTTCACTGGAATTATCGGCGCTCCCCAATTCGCGGATCACAGAACTGATATATCA
>JANYGY010000173.1 GCA_025362255.1 Planctomycetales bacterium | reverse complement strand
GATCTTTTTCGTAACCAATATTTTTGGGGATTTTTTCGAACGGTTTTTTACATAATGTGCGGCCCGTTCGCGACGGGGCATGTCTGAGCTACCGGGCAGCCGTCGCATCCGCCACGTGTTGCCGCATGGCTGCTTCGTCGGGTTTGATGACGAAGAAATCCAGCATCCCGATCATCTTGATCACGGTCAGGATCCGGCTGTTGGCGCCATACAGCACCACTTTACGGGTGCCGTTGAGTTCGGCGTTCTTCTGAAAAAATACCAGGAATGCGAGGATAACCGAGGGCAGAGACTGGCTTCCCGTCAGGTCGACAGCGGCAAACGGCGGGCGCATTCCGCGCAACACCTGTTCGACCGCGCCAGTGAAGGTCTCCGGCAGGCTATCGCTGCTCGTGCCGACAATGCGCAACACCAGCACGTCGGGAGTGCGATCGAGTCTGATGCTCAGATTGGTGCCGATGCCACTGCTGTGATACGTGGCTTTGGCCAACAAACCGGCAAATGGATCGACCACTGGCTTGTCATTGCCCGGCGAGGAGTCATTTGGTGATGATGATTGAAACGGGGCAGTGCTCATGCGTTCACGTGCCAGTATGGCACACACTGGGTTGCGGCGCAAGTTCAGCTCGGTTTTGTCGGCTTTGGTGGATTCCCGACTTGGCACCAGCGTCTTCCCCCCTGAGCCAGCCAGCCCTTGCCAAGAACCGTCTCGGCCCACATTTCGCCCCGACAGTCACTCAAAATACTTGGAGTCAGCATGGGTCTCAATGTGGTCATCGTCGGCGCGACCGGAGCCGTCGGCGTAGAATTCATGAATGTGCTCGAACGACGGAATTTTCCGATCGCCCAACTGACCCTGCTGGCTTCATGCCGCAGCGCGGGAACAACCCTGCGCTTCAAAGGCCGCGATGTGGTGGTGCGCGAGCTGACCAAGGACGCTTTTATCGGGCAGCACCTCGCCCTGTTCAGCGCCGGCTCGGGCGTGTCCAAGGAATACCGTCAAGCGTGCGTCGAGGCTGGCTGCCTGATGGTGGATAATTCCAGTGCTTTTCGCATGGAAGACGGCGTGCCGCTGGTCGTGCCCGAGATCAATCCTGGCGAGGCGGTCAAAGCGCTTCAAAAAAATGGTGGAAAAGGGGTCATCGCCAATCCCAACTGCACCACCATCATCGCCCTCATGGCGTTGGCCCCGTTGCACCGGGTCGCGGGCATCAAGCGCCTGGTCGCCGCGACCTATCAGGCGGCCTCGGGTGCCGGCCACGCGGCGATGGTCGAACTTCAGGAATCGACCCGGGATTTCCTCGACGGCAAGCCCGTCGTACCGAAAGTCCTGCCGCATCCCTATGCGTTCAACCTCTTCCCGCACAATTCGCCGATGACCGCCAACGGTTACTGCGAGGAGGAAATCAAACTCCAAAAAGAGTCGCGCAAGATTCTCGCGGATGACTCGCTGCGGATCACCGCCACCTGTGTGCGCGTACCCGTGCTGCGAACCCATGCCGAAGCTTTGAACGTCGAATTTCACCGGCCCATCACGGTTGAGCACGCCTATGCTCTGCTGCGCGAGTCGGTCGGGGTCACCGTCCTGGAAGACCGTGCATCCAACCGCTGGGCGATGCCCACTGACGTTGCCGGAAAAGATAACGTGTACGTCGGACGCCTCCGCCGTGACCTCAGCCAGGACAATACCCTGGAACTGTGGGTCGTCGGCGACCAGCTGCTTAAGGGCGCGGCACTCAATGCCGTGCAATGCGCCGAAGTCGCCTTGGTGGGGAAATTGGCGGCGAATAGCGCTTAACAGGCGCTATTCGCCCCACTCGCGATTCATTCTGAGCTGTTTGATTCGCGGTCGAAGACGGTCAATGCAGCTCAAAAGAAACGTTGACCGAAACAGATATTTCTATTTCTCCTTCGATGTTTTCGGGATTAATCTCTTCATTTGCTGCTCCATTAAAATTATTCTGAGCAAATCGATTTCCGTAGAAATTTGAAATCTCCTCACTGATGGTCAAGACGTCACCGATCTTCGTGCCCAATACAGCAGCCATTTTAATCGCTTTTTCTTTGGCTGCGAGCAACGCCATTTCTCTGGCTTTTGCTCTTGTCTCGATTTGCTTCGAGTATTGATAATCAACCCTGCTGATTTCCACATTATTGCTCGACAGCAATTTCTTGAAGACGTCTCTATATTTGATTATCTGATCATTTTTTACGAAGAATAAAATGGAGGATTCATACCCGATAAATTCGACTTTCCCATTATTTTGATTGGTTTTCTTCGACGCAGACCTTCCTGAAATAACCAAGGACGCCCCCTCGATATGTTTGCCTAAACCGTCAAATATCACCTGCGCCTCGGTATCTGCGCTGGCAATAGATTCTTTGTTCAGACTCGAAACTGATCCGGAAATCGAAAAGATGTCTGCCATGACTTTTATCGTGGCTTTAGCGGAAACGTCTATTTTTCGCTGATCGGCTGCGCAAACGAGCGACGTCAGCACCATCAGTAATGGGATAACAGAAAGCTTGTTCACGGGAGATCCTGGGTTCAATGGAAAGTGTTGTTGAGAAGTTACTACGACACTGCTGCGAAACGCTCAGTTGGCAATGATAATGCCGACCGAATTTCCTTCGATAAACCGTCCCAGGCAGCGTCGGCTTTATCTTGCATCGCTTAATCGCGATGAAACGATACCTCCATGGCCGATCTCGGTGAACACCTGCGTTTATTGGCTGATGATACCCGGCTGCGGATTCTGCATGTGCTGGAGTCCGAGCCGCTAACGGTGGCCGAATTACAAGACGTGCTTGAGCTGGGGCAGAGTTCGATCAGCGGCCACCTAGCGAAACTGAAAACGGTTGGCTTGATCCATGATGTGGCAGAGGGCTCGGCCCGGCGCTATCGCCCGCGTGAAGATCTCGATGGACCGTTGAAGGCAACGTGGGCGGCGGTGCGCGGATTGTCGTTGGAGGATCCACGCTTGGCCGGTGATCGGGCCCGGGCCCATGCCGTGCTTGCCCGGCGCGGCACCGACTGGGTCGATCGGGTCGCCGGCAGCCTCCATCGCGAATATGCACCCGGACGGACCTGGGACAGCCTGTGCCATGGCCTGCTGACGTTTGCCCAATTTGGCCGCTGTGTCGATGTCGGCGCTGGTGATGGTTCGCTGGTCGAATTGCTCGCGCCACGCGCAACCAGCTTGGAGTGCATCGACCCGACCCCGGCGATGATCGCCGCTGGTGAACAACGCACCGCTGCGCTCGGCCATCGCCATGTCCGTTGGCACCAAGCACGCGCTGAGCAGTTGCCATTCGCTGATCAAAGCGCTGACAGCGTGCTGTTTTTGCAATCGTTGCAGTACGTCGATCAGCCGGTCAAAGCCCTGGCCGAAGCCGCACGGATCCTGGTTCCGGGCGGACGGTTGCTGGTGTTGACCCTGCTCAAGCACGACCACCCCGAGGCCGAACGCTATGGCCATCACCATCGTGGATTCAGCAGTGCCGAACTCACTCGTTGGTGTCGCGGCTTGTGTGATCTGCGCATTGAAACTCTTCCCGCTGAATTGCGCCCCCCTCGTTTTCAGACCCTCTTGCTCACGGCCACCACATGACTGTTGCACCTCCTCTTGTCACTCCGGCCCACGATCAGCCCAATCACCGCTGCGACAGCGCGTGTCCGCACCATCGCGTGATTCCTGAAGGCGCGGGCTGGGGTACTGATCCGCTGAATCATCTCGGCTATAAACGTGATGAACGCGCCGATCGACTGTCCTATCTCGGAGCCATGCGTGAACGGGTGCTGATCTATGACGGCGGCACCGGCACCCAATTGTTCACCTTCGACCTGACCGAACAGGATTACGGCGGCAAAGAGGCCGAAGGCTGTCCTGAGATCCTGCTGGAGACCCGGCCCGAGATCATGCCGCTGATCCATCGCCGATATCTGGAGGCCGGAGCGAATGTGGTCGAGACCAATTCGTTCGGGGCGATGCCGCACGTGCTCGCTGAATTCGGCTTGGCCCACCGCGCCGAAGAGCTGGCAGAGCTGTCGGCCTCAATCGCCAAAGCGGCGACCCGCGAATTTTCCACCAGTCACGATCCGCGCTTTGTCGCCGGAGCGATCGGGCCCGGAACCAAACTCATTTCGCTCGGCCATATTTCGTGGCAGGAACTCTTCGATAGTTATGTTGTCGGCTGTCGCGGGTTGATCCGCGGCGGCGCCGACCTGATCCTGATCGAGACCTGTCAGGATATCCTCCAGATCAAATGCGCGACGCTTGCGGCGCGCGAAGCGATGCGGCAACTCGGCCGCGAGGTGCCGATCCAGGCCCAAGTGACCGTTGAAACCACTGGTGCGATGCTTGCCGGCACTGATATCGCCGGCGCCCTGACCGCGCTAGAATCGTTGCCGATCGATGTGATTGGCATGAACTGCGCCACCGGCCCCGATTTGATGGATCCGCACATCCGTTACCTGGGACAAAATTCGACCCGCTGGGTCAGTTGCTTGCCAAACGCTGGATTGCCGCGCAATGTCAGTGGCCGGGCGGTTTTCGACCTGACTCCCGAAGAACTCGCTAAGTGGCATCGCAAGTTCATCACCGAATATGGCATCAACACCGTGGGAGGTTGCTGCGGTACCACTCCCGACCACATCCGCGCGGTCGCCGCCGCGTGTAAAGGTCTCACTCCTGGCCGGCCTCGGCCCAATTCCTACCCAGCGCAGTTGTCGTCGTTGTATGGCACGGTCACGCTCAAGCAGGACACCGGCATCCTGCTGATCGGCGAGCGCACCAATGCCACCGGCTCGAAAGCATTTCGCGAGTTGATGTTCAAGAGCGATCTCGATGGGATGGTCGCGTTGGCCCAGGAACAAGTCGCTGAAGGCAGTCACGTTCTCGACGTGTCGGTCGCGTGGACCGGGCGCGATGAAAAGAAGGAAATGGGCGAGGTGATGGCGCGGTTTTGCACCGCGGTGAATCTGCCGATCATGGTCGACTCGACGCAGATTGATGTGCTTGAAGAAGCCCTTCAGCATCTCGGTGGCCGGGCGATCATCAACTCGGTGAATCTTGAAGATGGCGAGGGGAAACTCGATCAGGTCTGCCGCTTGGCCAAGCGCTATGGCGCGGCGCTGGTTGCCCTGACCATCGATGAGGATCGCGAAGCGGGGATGGCCAAATCGGTCGCCCGCAAACTTGAAATCGCCGAGCGGCTTTATCGTCTGATCACCGAGCGTCACGGCATTCCAGGGTCGGCGATCTTGTTTGATCTGCTGACCTTTCCGATCACCCAGGGCGATGAGGACACGCGTAAGCTGGGACTGTGGACTCTCGAAGGGATCGCGGCGGTGAAGGCCCGCTTTCCAGATGTCGGCTTTACGCTTGGCCTGTCGAATATCTCATTCGGGGTCAAACCGAATGCCCGACGGGTACTGAATTCGGTCTATCTCGATGAAGCCATCCAGCGTGGTCTGACCAGCGCGATCCTCAATGCGTCGAAGATCCTGCCGATCAGCCAGATTCCCGAATTCGAATTGAATCTCTGCCGAGATTTGATTTATGACCGCCGGACATTCGCTGCTGATGGCGAATGCACCTATGATCCGCTGTTCAAATTCGTCGATCATTTCACCAACACCACGGGACAGGCGATCGAGGTCGAATCGAGCGAGAAGAAACCGATCGAAGAACGCCTGAAACGGCGCATTGTCGACGGTAAGAAAATCGGCATTGGCATTGATCTCGACGAAGCGATGGCCGGCGGCATGAAGCCGCTCGACATCATCAATCAGCATCTGTTGGATGGGATGAAAACCGTCGGCGAGCTGTTTGGTTCGGGCAAGATGCAGTTGCCGTTCGTGCTCCAATCCGCCGAGACCATGAAGGCGGCGGTGAAACACCTTGAACCGCACATGGACCGCATCGAGGGCAGCCACAAAGGCACCATGGTCTTGGCCACGGTGAAGGGCGACGTTCATGACATCGGCAAGAATCTGGTCGACATCATCCTGTCCAACAACGGATACCGCGTCATCAATCTCGGAATCAAGCAACCGATCGCCGACATTCTCGCAGCCGTGGAAAAATATCGCCCAGACACCATCGGCATGTCCGGTCTGTTGGTCAAATCGACGGTGGTGATGAAGGAGAATCTCGAATATCTGCAGGCCAACGGCCATCAATTCCAGGTGATCCTCGGCGGGGCGGCATTGAATCGCGCCTATGTCGAGAACGATCTGCGCGCGATCTATCATGCACCCGCGGACGAGGTGAAAAAAGTTCCGCACCAGGTGTGGTACGCCGCCGATGCCTTTGATGGGCTACAATTGATGGACGAGATCTGCGATCAGATTCCGCGGGCCCAGTTTAAGCTCACGACCAAGATCGCACGCATCGCGACGGTCAAGACCGCGCATGAGATCCTGGAAGAAAAACTCCTGGTCGGCAAAGCCTATGTGCCCTCGAACACCCCGGCGGCACCGCGCATCCCGAAACCCCCTTTCTGGGGTCGAAGAATAGCTGATCCGGCAGAACTCGATCTGCCGACGATCACCAGTCACATCAATAAGAATGCCCTATTCAGAGGCCAATGGGGATTCCGCCAAGGCCAAGAATTATCAAAGGAGCAGTGGCAGGAACTGGTCGACCGCGAGGCTGAGCCGGTGCTCAAGCGCTGGGTGATCAAGGCGACCCAGGAGAAAATGTTGGCGCCGGCGGTGGTCTATGGATTTTGGCCATGCTACAGCGACCAGAATGATCTGGTGATCCTCGACCCGGATACCGGGATCGAATGTGCTCGTTTCAATCTGCCGAGACAGATGGACCCCAAGTCAGGACACCTGTGCTTAGCTGATTATTATCGTCCGCGCGGAGCGGCGGCATTGGGCGATGAGCAATCCTGGTATCCGTCTGCAGCCTGGGCTGCGGGAGCGCGGGACTTGTTCACTTGTCACGTCGTGACCATGGGAGCGATCGCCAGCGAACATTGCCAGAGACTGTTCAAGAATGATGACTATCAGGAATACCTCTACTTCTATGGCCTGTCAGTGGAAAGCGCCGAAGGTTTGGCTGAATACTGGCACAAGCAGATCCGGCGACAGTTGAACATCGCCCAGGATGACGCGACCAATCTCGACGGTCTGTTCACCCAGCATTATCAAGGTTCGCGCTATTCCTTCGGCTATCCGGCGTGCCCGCGGCTTGAAGATCAGCGCATGCTGCAGGATCTGCTCGGCTGGAAGGACATCGGCATCGAGTTGTCCGAAGAGTTCCAGTTGCATCCTGAGCAATCAACCTCGGCGATCATCATCCATCATCCGGGGGCGAAATATTTCAATTTGTGATCTTGGTGGTGCATGGTCCGCCGCCCATGTCACGGGTGATGGGGCCAGGATGACGACGCATGGGCGGGCCGCCCAGGTCACGGTAGACGGGCCGCCCAGGTCACGGGGGACGGGGCGCCTAGGTCGCGTGAGGTTGCCAGGATTGAGGGGGAGTGGCGATTCGTCTGCTGGCATGGACGGCTTGGTCGTCTACCCTGTTTACCCTTCGCCCAAGTCGCTTCGCACCCCCTCAGATCTTTATGCCAATTCTTGATACCGTCACGTCCATCGCCCGTCGCGTTCTGGGCACCACCAATGAGGCCATGCTCCGGCGAGTGTGGCCGCAGGTGCACCTGATCCGCGCCCGTGAAGCTGAGCTGCAAGGACTCGATGATAGTGTCCTGCGCACCCGGTCGCAGGCCCTGCGCGACGCCGTAAAAGGTGGAAAAAGCCTCGAATCGATCTTGGTTGAAGCGATGGCCCTGGCGCGCGAAGCGGCCGATCGGCGCATCGGGATGTGGAATGCCCTCGACCCGGCGCGCGGCTTTCCCGACGACGCCTGGGGCAAGGATCTGCCGTTGATCCAAGAGATCCGCGTCGAACTGGCCGAGCTTCAGAAACAGGCGAAGGAGCCGACTGCCCCAGGCGCAGACGCCGACGGCAAAGCCCGCCGCCAGTCGTGGGACATCGATCTGCCGGCGAGCGCCTATGCCGCGATCCGCGCCCTGTATCCGGTGTCCGCTCCGCCGTTCCGGATGCGTGCGCATGACGTGCAGGTGCTCGGCGCGATCATCCTGCATCAGGGTCGGATCGCCGAGATGCGCACCGGTGAGGGTAAGACCCTGGTCGCATCGATGGCGTGCTACCTCAATGCGCTGAGCGGCAAAGGCGTGCACGTCATCACCGTCAACGACTACTTGGCCGCGCGCGACTCTGCGTGGAATGCGCCTGCTCTGCGCTTCCTCGGCGTGTCGGTTGGCGCGATTCAATCGCAGATGCCCGGATGGATGCGCAAACAGGTCTACGGCTGCGATGTGACCTATGGCACCAACAACGAATTCGGCTTCGACTACCTGCGCGACAACCTGGCAAAATCACAGGACGAACAGGTCCAGACCCGGCGCAATTATGCGGTGGTCGACGAGGCCGACTCGGTGCTCATCGATGAAGCGCGCACTCCGCTGATCATCAGCGGCCCGGCAATGGGGCGTAAGGAATTGTATGAGAAAGCAGGCGAAGTCGCGACCACTCTGATCAAAGGCGAACACTACGAAGTCGATATCAAAGATCGCCATGTGACGCTGTCCGAAGCAGGCATGGACAAAGCAGCCGAACTGTTCGGAGTGGCCAATCTCTACGAGTCCGAGAACATGCACATGCCGCATTTTCTCGACAATGCGCTCAAGGCCAAAGAGCTGTATTTACGCGACAAAGAATATTTGGTGGTGCAGGGCCAGGTAAAAATTGTGGATGAACACACTGGTCGAACCATGGAAGGCCGCCGTTGGTCAGATGGTTTGCATCAGGCGATT